>NZ_CP079739.1 GCF_019916025.1 Paraclostridium bifermentans
TAAAAAATTCAAATGTAGCTATGGAATTATGGAATGGTTTTTTATTTGCTAATAATCAATCTGAATATGTAACTACAGATGAATTTGTTTCTACACCTTTAAAAAAAGCTACAGAAAAAGTTAATAATGAAATTGCAGGTCTTAGACAAAAGAAACTTGAAAAGAAATAAAAATATAAATGGAGAGAAGTAAAAATATATGAGTAAAACATCACCAGGAATTGTATTAGTTTCAAAATATGTAAGTGGAAAATCTTCTAAGTTTGGAAAGTATATTGATTACATTAATAGAGAAGAAGCAGTAAGGTCAAAACACTTTAAAGTATTTAATATCAATAAGCTTGATGGATATAATAACTACATGGAAAATCCTGAAAAAAGTAAAGGGATCTTTACTCAAAATAAATCAGAACTTACAAAAACAGAAAGAGAAGAATTAAAAAATATATTCACTCTTGCACAAAAAAATAATTCGATTATGTGGCAAGATGTTATTAGTTTTAATAATGAATGGCTTGAAAAAAACGGACTATATAAATCTGAAACTGGCTGGATTAATGAAGGAGCTATTCAGGATTCCATTAGAAGAGGTATGGCTCTTGTACTTAAAGAGGAAGGGATGGAACAGAGTGGAGTTTGGTCAGCATCAATGCATTTTAATACTGATAATATTCATGTTCATATAGCATTAGTTGAACCTTATCCTACAAAGACTTATAAAAGATTTACAGATAAAAAAACAGGTAAAGAATATACGGCTAGAGTTGGTAATAGAAAAGCAAAAACATTAGATAAATTTAAAAGTAAAGTAGCTAATAATTTGCTAGAAAGAGATAAAGAACTAGCAAAGATTTCTGAATTAATACATAAAAAAATAGCCCCAAAAACTTTAAAACTAAAACCTTCTTTAGATATGCAGATGTTAAAAGTATATAATGAAATTTATAAAAGCCTACCTAACGATATGAGGTTATGGAAATATAATAATAATGCTATGTCACAATTACGACCTCAAATTAATTCTGTTATAGATATGTATTTAAAAAGTAATCACCCTGACGATTTTAAAGAGTTAGATAAAGCATTAATTGAAGAAATGAAATTTAGAGAAGATATATACGGTACAGGGGATAAAGATTATAAAAGATATGAAGATTATCGTACCAATAAACATCAAGAATTATATGCTAAACTAGGAAATGCTATGCTAAGAGAAATGATAGAAATTAGAAAAGGGCATATACAAAAAAAAGTATATAAAAAAGACTTAGAAAACATCAAACCGAATCATACAATCGAAGAAAATATATCCAATTCAAACAAGCAAATTAATAAGGATTTTAAGGCACTTATTGATAATGAAGGTAGTAAAGTTCAAGAAAAAAAATCAAATACACTTACAATGGATAATACAGAGTTGGAAAAAAATAATGAAATTATTTTAGAAGAAAATAACACTAATTCTGATTCAGAAAATAAATCAACTAATAAAAAAGAATTTGAAAAAAATTCTTATACCATGCATGATAATAATTATAATTCCAAAGATAACTTTGATAGATATAATAAAACATTTTATAATCAATGGGACAATACAAATATAGAAAAAGATAAAGAAAATTATTCTAATCAAAATAATTTTAAAAAAGGTTTATTTATAAATAAAGCTAGTTTAAATAAAATTAAAAAGGCTTTAGATAATGACTATCAAAGCATGAAAAATAAACAAAAATATAAACAAATGGAATATGAACATGAATATGAATAAAATTATTTAATTAATAAAAATTGTTGTTAACGGTGATAAAAGTGATACAAATGAATATAGGATTAATTAATAAAACTGTTGAGGATGCGATATCAGCAGTTAATTTTTTATGTAAAAATGAATTATCATATTTTGAATTAAATTCAGAATTAAAGTTACTTAATGAAAAAATAAATAATCTACAGATATTAATATTATTTTCAGAAGATACCCAATTTATAAAAAAAGTATGTGCAATACAACTTATAGCAAATAGTATTAATAATGAAATATCTAAAAAAGAATTTAACGGAACTTTATCTAAAAACTTTAGAATCAATCAAGTTTATCGTTTTAAAAAACTAGCTAAAAATTTCAATATAAAAATGTAAATTTAATAATATTTTTATATAAATTTTATTAAAACTGAAAGGAAAATAAAAATGAAACAGACTAAAAATCACACAAAAAACATTACTACAATTGATATATTAAAAAATATTTCCATAATTAATATACTTAAAAATTTTCCATGTACTCTGATTTCAGGAGTATCTTCTTTAATCATACATATTTTAATTACATATTTTTCTAACTATAGAAATCCACTTACTAATATAATTGATAGTCTTACTTTATATATGTGGATGTTAAGTTCAATTGATGAAATTTTATTTTATTTACTTAAAGATGAACCTGAAATTACTGATGAATTTCGTTTACAGATTAAACTAATTGCATTAATCATTATTGCAGTTGTTCTATTACTTGTTACAGGAATAGGTATATATATACAATTCTATATTTAAAAGCAATGAAAAATACTTAGTAAAAGAGTAGGCTGATTATTAGGTTCTGTGTTATATTTAAAAAGAGGTGATGATTATGGAACTTAAGGAGCTGGACAATGAACAATTATTAAAACTTAAATGTATCAAAAATCCTACGATAACTAAAGTTATTAAATTATCTAATGAACTTAATATTGATATGGAAATTCTTGCAAAATATTTCATGGATAAGACTTCAAATGAAATAGAAGAGGAAAATAATAAATAAGTTAAAAGGGTGATTATATGATAGTTAAAAATATAAGAATAGATTTAATCTATAAAAACATTAATAATATTGTTATGGTGCATGATAGTTTAGTTAATATATTAAATATAGATAACAGGCTTGTGTATGCCCTTATATCAAATTTTGAAAATGGTATAGACACAAAATACATATATGAACTTATGGAGCCTAAAGGGTGGACACGAGAGGATTTAGATAAAAATATAAATTTACTATTAGATTTAAATTTTATAAAAGATATTGAAAACAATATAGATTTAGAAGAAATGAAAGCAGAATTTGAAAGTTTCAAAAAACAGATTTCAAGGTATTAAAAATAATCATATATTCCATATTTTTTGATTCTTAATTATAAATTATTTTGTTTAAAACAGACTTTAAATTGTAAATAAAAAAGCAATCCCATGTCCAACTTGCTTGGATCATAGGATTGCTTTTTTATTTGTCAACTGATTTATATTTCTTTAATTTATTTTCTATATTTTTATCAATTTCTGAATCACACTCTATACATTTAAGGGGCATACCTTCACTTTCAGATTTAAAAGCAATCTTATTATTTTCTTTTTTATAGTAAAATACTGCATACTCATAAACTCCAACTTCTAATAAATCTGAATTGCAATTACTACATATAAATTTTTCACTCATTTTAATTTTCTCCTACGATTACATTTGAATATACAAACTTTAATATTTAACTATAATATTCAAAGCCCATTTAAATACTTCTGTCCACCCTATACATACTAAACAAATTATACTTAATGCTAATATAGTTGTGATTGCTAAAACTAAAATTGCTACAACTGTTCCTGTCATACCTTCTTTCCTTTCTACTATTTCTAATATTTCTAAAAAATCGATTAACATAATAAATATCCTCCTTGTAATTTCTTGTATTTTTTTAAATTTAGGAGTATACTTATATTTAGAAATTTCTCAAACCTAAATATAAGTATACTAACTTGTATTTGGTGCTATAGATTAAGGGTCTATAGCACTTTTTTATTGTCTTTTTTTAGATATATATTCCAAAGTAACTGCTACTAAAGTAGCTGGAACACATATTAAATTCAAAAATTTAATTAAACTCATATCATTAAAATTTAAGTTCAGGAAAAATATAAAAGCTACAATTAAAAATAATTTTCTACTTTTCATAATTACGATTTTATGGTAAAATTATATCTATAAGGTAGGAATGCACTCCTACCTTATACCTTTAAAAAAAATTTTGAGTTTAGAAGTTTCTTCTTTTTTTAGAAGAAACTTTTTTTTGTTTCTTTTTATTTTTCTTCTTTTTACTTTTTTGTCTTTGAACATCAACAAAATTGTAAATAGTAATAATAAGAATCAAAAATTGTAAAATTTCTTTTAAAGTCTTATATATAGATATAAAACTCACCATTACAACCTCCTTTTAAATTTTTACAAGAAACTAGGTTCAAAACTATTGCCCCCCTGTCGGGATGTTTCTTGATGCCAAAAAGCATCCTTTTACGAGTGCTTTGTCAATAAAACGGAGGAAATATTTTTATGCTGCATCACTTGTTTATGCATCATAAAAATATTTATGGAGTGGAATTGATAAAGTAAGGGAGTAAGAGGTATGCTGTTGGGGGCAAGAAACAAGACTTTAAATAGCAAATAAAAAAATATGGCCCTTGCTCCAAACTTGTTTTGGATCAAGGCCCATATTTCTTTTATTTGGTTTCCTCTTTGATATGTTTTTAATATCTTTAGGTTTTATCTTTTGCAACCCTTCGGGTACCCAAAATAGCAACGAGAGGACATTAATTGTTTAACTGTAGGTGGTTGCTCGGTAGATGAAACGCCTAGAGTTAATACAATTAATAGCCCTCTCTAAGCGTTATTTTAGGGTGAAGGATAAGTTGCCCAAGCTTTATATTTAAAAGCCTTTAAAATAACTCCTTTAAAATAAACCTTTAAACTATTTATACAATTTTTAAAAGGGATTTTAATTCAAATGAAGAATTAGTTTCTTAGTATATGAAACAACTTTTAGGAGGTGTTTAATTGCTTAAGAAACTCAAAAAAAACGAATATAATTGGACTTTTCAATACATAAAAGAATATAATGATATGGTTGCATACTATGAAAAACAATTAGAAGAAAAAGATAAAACTATAGACCTATTAAGAGCTGAAAATCTAAAACTTAAAAAATCTAATAAATTCCAATCGAAAATAAAACAAATTTCAGATAAAGATATCCTTAAGATAAGAAAACTAAAAGATGAAGGTAAGAGTTATAATTTCATTTCAAAAGAAACAGGATGGAGCAAAGCTACTATAAGCAGAGTTATAAATAATAAAAGTGGTATATATTAAAAAGTCACTCTAACGACAATAAGAGTGACTTTATCAAAAGTAATGTATATTACATAGAAACTTCACTCTAGACCAATAGATTGTAGTTTCTTTTTTGTTTATATAATACTAAAAAATTCATAAAATTAAACATGAATATTTTATAAATCTAAAATATTTTTTTAATAGTGCCTGATCTTTTCTTCTTTCTCTATCATTTTCATATATCATAGTTTGTTCAACATCCTTGCTAATCTTTCACTAACTCTATATACTCTGCGTGTTCGTCAAGTTGTAACCTTTTAGACGTATCTGACGTATTTAGTACAACACAAGGGAATTTAGTCCCAAACATTTGATAGCTAGTTATTTCTATTTGTTCTAACTCTGATATATTTCCACAAGGATTAACACTATTTCTTATATGTATTTCTACATCATCATCTATATCTTTAATCAATTCTTTTAATCTACCTATTTTCAAAATAAAATCCTCCTCATTAATTCGTCTTTGTTATAAGGCTTTTTTTATTATTATTTTATCATCTTCTCTATAGATTACTACTTTATTTTCTTCTCTTGTAATACTTAAATCAACAAGTAGTTCCTTCGGAATTATAATCCTTCCTGACGATCCAGAGCTAGTACCTCCGCCCTTATTAAAGTTTACATCCTTTTCGAATACTTTTTCCATTTTATAACCTCATTTAATGAATTTTTTATAAGTCTAAAATTTTATTTTTTAAATATATAAAATATTTTTTTAAATAGTTCCTTATCTTTTCTTCTTTCTCTATCTTTTTCATATATCATAGTTTGTTCATTATATTGATATTGATATTGATATTGATATGGATATTGATATGGATAGTAATTTTTAAAATTACTATTTTCCTCTTCAAGTTCTTCTACTTTAACTTTTAACTCTTTTATCTCGTCTTGTAATTTTTTTTTTTCATCTTCTAAACTTTTTTTTTCATCTTCTAAACCTTTTTTTTCGTCGATTAATTGGCTTATTGAATACATCATATCACGTTCATTAAGACAAATAGATGGAGTGTCTGCCGATGTATAATCGTTTTTTTCGTCTGTAATTTCAAATTTAAATTCCTTATTTATTAACTTTTTAAATTCTATATTCTTTGTCATATAACTATATTTTTCTACAATTCTATTCCATTCTTCTTTTTCATTCTCACCAAATAATTCATTATTACCGTAGAATTCACAATATTTTTTTAACTCTACTAAATCTTTATAATTGTTATAAAAATCTCTTGTAATCCTAGTTAGTGTTTCATTATATGCATTATCTGTTTTTTCATGTTTATAAAGTTCCTTTAATTCTAAACATACTATATTGCTATGAAAACTTAATCGTTTTATTATAGCTAAAAATCTCCTTTCTATAGAACTCATTTTTTCAGTATCATTTATATTTTCTTTGTTATTTATCATCTTATTATTTTCTCCCCATAAAATTTAAAACAAATATTCAAAGCTAATTTATTCAAAAAAAAGACTGCTTAATTATTTTATAGCTGTCTTTTTTTTATTATTATCTTATCATCTTCTCTATAGATTACTACTTTATTTTCTTCTCTTGTAATATTTAAATCAACAAGTAATTCTTTTGGAATTATAATCCTTCCTGACGATCCAGAGCTAGTACCTCCGCCCTTATTAAAGTTTACATCCTTTTCAAATATTTTATTCATTTTGTATAACCTCACTATTATAATATTAAAAGTTTTAATAGTATAAAGAATATAACTACAAAAGTAAAACGCCATAACCATTTTATAATTCTATCTACTTTCTTATCTTCACTATTCATTTTAATATTTTCACTATGATTTTTGGAAGAAGGAAAGCCGACCCACTAAATCGACTCCCTTTGTTGTCTACTTAAAAAAAACAAGTAATCCAACTATTAAAGCAACTGAAGAGCTTATGCAAGCTATTAACAAATCTACTTTTTTATCTTCTGTGACTTTCTTCCATCTTATCATAAGTGATTCTCCTTTCTTTAGACTTAGTAAGTTAAACTCTTACTATACTTAATAGTATAACATAACAATCGTACGATTTCAATATTTCTACGGATTTATTTTTAAAATATTGAATAAATTTTCTTAAACAAGTATAATATAATTAACAATTATCATAAGTGATAAACTTTCTTTAGAGTTTATACAAAAAAAGAATCATGCCACTAACATGATTCTTTTTTTATTTCTATGTAGTTTATAAAAGTTATTTAAATTACCTAATATAACTTTAAAATTACAGTTGTTATATAATGCCTTATAAAACATAATTACTAACGCATTGCTTATTAATCTACTAAACAATTAAAGTTAAAAACAAACTTCAATTGTCACGCAAATTAAACGCAATTTTGTTGCTCCTATTATTTATAGTTTATATGACTAAATATACAGGAATTTAAAGTTTTAAACTTATATTCCGTATACCAATAAATATAAGTTTAAATTTATTATTAGGAGTTTATTGTTATGGGAAAAAAAGAACAAATAGAAATACTTGATAGAAGAATTAATTTTTATTTATCAGGACTGATGGCACAAGGTGTTGCATTAATAACACTTCTTTCATTAGCACTATCTATCAAAGGTGAACAAGTAAGTTTCTTTAAATTAATTCATAATGAATATTTTTTAGGTTGTATATTTGTATTTGAATTTTTTACTTTGTATCATATAGTAAGAAAAGTTTTTAAATATCTTAAAAAAATAGAATCTTTATATAATGTAACTGGAAAAGAAGATTTTCTAAAATAACTAATATTTTTAAATATTAGTTATTTTAGAAAATCTTCTTAATTCAAGAGTTCGTAAAAGTAGTAAATAACGAACTACATATTATATATATCAAAAATATGTAAATTCAATAAAAAATCTCAAAAAAAATTAATAATTCAGTTCGTAAATAAGTGCATAGTTTTATGAACCTTTATGTTATAATTATGCTATAAAATAGAAAGGTTTTAAAAATATGTTAATAGGATATTGTAGAGTTTCCACAAATGAACAAAATTTAGATAGACAAATAGAAAGTTTAAAAAAATATGGTTGTGAAAAAATATATTGCGATAAAGCAACAGGCAAAAATTTTAATAGACCCGAGTATATAAAATTAAAAGATGCTATCAGATCAGGGGACACTTTAGTCGTGCATGAATTTGATAGACTAGGACGTAATAAAAGATTAACATTAAAAGAAATTCAATATTTTAAAGATAATCAAATTAGATTGGTAGCATTAAACCTTCCAACTACTCAATTAGATACAGACGATAATTTAATGTTAGAAACTATAAATAATATAATTATTGAACTATATACAATGATGGCTCAAGATGAAATTGAGAAAAGAGAGAAAAGGCAAAGGGAAGGAATAGAACTAGCCTTAAAAAATGGAGTACGCTTTGGTAGACGTAAATTATCCTATCCTAAAGAGTGGGATAGTATTATAGAGCTGGTTAATAAAAAAGCTATCAGCAATGTAAGAGCTATGGAAATATTAGGACTTAAAAAAACTACATATTATAAATTATTGAAAGAATATAAAAATAGTAATCCTTTAGAATCTACAAATTCTTAATTTAAATATGAAAAACATAAAAAAGGGGTGAATATATTGAAAGAAAATATTTTAAACATTTCTCAAAGTAACTATGGGGAATATGAGGAAAAGTTAAACATTCTAAGTAAAGTATCTTTTGATACTTTTATAAAAGAACTAGAAAAAATATCTATTAAAAGAAATTTAGCTGGTATGGTAAATTATGAGTGTCTTTGTTTTATTAAAAATACTTTACTAGCATTTGATAAGATAGAATTTAATGATAGTATTTCAAGTAGTATGATTATCGTAAATTGGGAACAGTTAAGGCTTAAATCTAATTTAAATTTAACTGAAAGAGAATTTTATAAATGGGTATACAATGGTATGATTAATGGTATTTCAAATATTATAGATGAAGATATTATGTATAATACTAGTAATAGGTTTTTATTAAATTTAAGAGATTTCTTCTGTTTAATAAATATTATTGATAAAGAATAACTGCAAATAGTAAAAATTTTTAAAGGAATTGTAAACAATGCACATAGGTGATTTAATCAGACTAAAGAGAAAATCTCATAGACTAACACAAATTGAATTAAGTGAAAAAATATTATCATGTCCTAAAAATAGAATCTGTAAATTAGAGAAAAAGCCAAAATATATTTTAACTTTTAATTTAGATAAATTGCATATCCTTAGTGAAGTTTTAGACATTGATATAGATATTTTAATTAAAGAAAAAAAGAGATTTGAAGAGTTGAAAAAAAAATAAAAAAGTAGTCAGTTAACTTTATTAACTGACTACTTTTTTTAGAAAGTATTTCATTAAATTTGAAAAATTAGAAATATATAGTGTATTAATATTGTACTATATATTTCAATTCAATTCTAAATAAATTTCTATTTTTTTACTTTAATTTAGTGATATGTAATTCATAAAAATCAACTTTCTTAGTAAAGTCTTTGAAATTAAACAACCAAATTTTTTCTATTAAAATTCTTCTTTTAACTATTTTATTATTACACTCTACCTTTAAATTATATTTAGATTTATTTTTAATAATATAATCTTTTAAAATTGTATGTGTAACTGTTACATATTCTTTACCTACCTCTAAAGTATCTATATAGCCAATTGCATTTCTAATAAATTGGGTTTTTGAAAGCTTTTTAAAACCTACCATCTTTATCTTATTATTAAATCTATTTGTCCCAAAACACCCTTTAATATTTTTAAATACAATTAAATTTAAAACTCCATTAGCAATTTTGAATGCAATCCAACAAATTATTGCAAGTATTCCAAATACTATAAATTCCACCATAAAATATTCCTCCACTATGGGGGCTAGAAATCCCCCCAATTTATAAATGTGTTTCGTAGCCCCCACGAATTAGTTAATAAAATTAATATATCAATTAATATAAATTAAATTTACTTTTATTGTATTTTATATGTTCCTAAATCACATCTATACTGTATATACTGTAAATTTTCTTCTACTGTTTTATATAGTGTATATTTAATTTTAGCATTCCAATTCACTGTTAAAAAATTAAGTTCATATTCAGGGGGACAATTTTCTATTATTTTCTTTTTAGTACCCTTTAAACCAAATAGTTTTTTAAACTCTGTAAATGTTAAACATTTAAACTTAGTAGGTAAATCGAAATTACAATTAACATGCTTAAAATCTTCATTAATACACTCTAATATATCGTCATTTAAATAAGAATTTGAACAAATAATTTTGACTATACAATTTTCTTCATCATATTCATAACTAAAACAATAAAATTCGTTAGTTAGTGTTACTTCTTCATAATCAAAATTATCGTAAATATCTTCTAATTCTTCAAAGCTATCTATCCATGTAACTTCAAGTGAACACCCTTCATTTGAGTAATCCCAATAGTTTATTTTTATTGAATCTGTTTCTACTGTAAAATCTTTACCTTTTATTATAAATCTATCTTTTTTCATCCCTAAATCCTCCTATACAACATTTAAAAGTTTAATTTCATTTCTAAAGCCTTCAAAATTTTAAATTGGGTATTTTTAAGGCAATACCCAAACCTTATTTAAGCTTTATATTTGTTATTTTAGAAAAGCTATTTAAGATTTCCTTTATAGCATTATATTCTTTTCTATTTGCTTCCCAAGTTGTAAAATACGAATCTCCCTCACCATCTGCATATAAATTATTAAATTCCTCTATAGTCATTTCTGTTAACATACATTCATCAGTACAATAGTATGATGTACCTTCTTCAATACAATACCCTTCTATCATATATGAATTACAAACATCACATTTTCTTACCTCTATATTGTCATTTTCAAGATAATCTAATAAAAGATTTTCTATATATTCTAAAATTTTAGGTTCTACCATTTTATTTACCTCACTCTTTATATTATTTTCTTACTAAATGTTTTTAGTAAGATATAGATTTCATATCAAAACCTATATCTTACTTATTAATTTTAATTAAATTTTCCTATTTCTTAATTAGAGATATATTATCTAAAACTTTTTTATCTTTCTCCAATTCTATTAAGTATCTCATTAAGTTTTCATATTCCTCGTGTTCATCTAAAGTAGCATATAAATTGCCTATTCCTTCCGCTACATTTAAAGTCATATCCTCATTCCACTCTATAACTTTGCAAACTATTTCGCTAAAATCTTCCTCTACTATGTCCGATTCGTCTTGAATATCTATTATAAATAATTTTTTTTCATCAGTACTAATTCTATAGTCGTGTCCTTCAAAGTAATTTATTATTGTTTCTCCTTCAGTTTCATTTACCTTTAAACCCTCTAAATTCAACACTATTTTTTGTAATTCCTTTACGTCTGTTATCATTCTCATATTTTTTTTATATCCTCCTATTAACTTCCGAGTTCAGGTTGCCCCCCCTTTCGGAATGTTTCTTGATGCCATAAAGCATCCTTTTGCGAGTGCTTTGTCAATAAAATGGAGGAAATATTTTTATGCTGCATCACTTGTTTATGCATCATAAAAATATTTATGGAATGGAATTGATAAAGTAAGGGAGTAAAAGGTATGCTATTGGGGGCAAGAAACTAAACTTTAAATAGCAAATAAAAGAAGATGGTATATGCTCCAACTTGTTTGGATCATATACCATCTTCTTTTATTTGGTTTCCTTTTTTATGTTTTTATTATATTTATTTAATAGTATCTAAAGCTCTAACATGTATACCTTTTTTTAACAACTCTTCTCTCTTTTTTCTATCTTCTTTAATTAATTCTTGTTCTTTTAAATATTTATTTTTTGTTATTATTCTAATATTATTTTTATTATTAATTTGACTTGATGCATCTTCTCTATCATATGCTTTTATAGTTTTTATTAATTTATTAGTTTTATTATTTAATATATAAAATTCTTTTTTATATATCTTTTTAACGTCATTAGTTTTAAATTCTTTTATACCGTCAAATGTATCTAATTTTATAATATCGTCTATAGTTTCTATAGCATCAAAAATAAAATCATAATACATACAATCCTTTAATACTCTATATTTTCCCATTACACTTAATACCTCCTAAAATTCTCTTAAAGCACTTGTTTTATTAATCTACTCTATACTCTGATATTTCATTAGTAGAAGATATATAAGCATCTATGTTTTCAATCCTTCTGCAATGTGTTTCTATAATTATGACAATATGAAATTATTTAAATACTTCTTCTATTCCTATTCCTAAAATATCACATAGAATTTTTAACTTTGTTGAAGGGGGGTCAATTTTTCCATTTTTCCATCTACTATATGTGCTTTTATTTATATCTAACTTATCACATATAAAATTTACTTCAATCCCCTTTTCTATTCTTATTTTTTCCATTAAATCAAATCTAATCATTTTTTACCTCTTCTAATTCTTTTAAAAACTTATTATGTAATTTTTCTTCGGCATCTTTTCTAGCCTTCATAGCATCCTCTAATTTTTTATAATATCCAATATGAGTATATTTGCCCTTAAACATTATAACCGCTCTCCATTTATTTTTTCTATTATCCCAACTAACACCCGTTACTCCACTTTTATTATTTTTATTGAGTTCTTTTCTACATAATGATATTATACTTGTTCCATTTATATAATTATCTTTTGCAAAAGATTCAGTGCTTTTAGTTATGTCACATCCATGTCCACAAGTTTTTGTTTTGCCTTGTGTAAGATTATTTCTAAGTACAATAGTTTCTTCTCCGCAGTCGCATTTACATAGCCATTTAGTTATACCTTTTTCACTTCCTACTGGTTTTATAGCAATTAATTCACCAAATCTTTTTCCTACTAAATCATTTTTAACTGAGGTAAGACATCCACAAGCTTTTACACTCCCAGCCTTAACTCCATCAAAACGTATCCATTTTTCGTTTCCACAATCGCATTTGCAATAAACATATATCCTATTATAAGTTCGATTTTTACCTTTTGTTTCAACTGTTTTAGTATCTAGTACAGTAAGCATCCCAAATTTCAAACCTATTAATTCATCCATCATAGACCTCCTATAAGGCTTTTTAGAGTGAGCCACCACTTATTACTTTTATATTTGTATTCTGTTATATTCTCTTTCTAACTCTAGCATTTCTTCATATTTTATTTCTTCGTCTAACTCTGCATAAGCCGTAAAATCTTCTCTTACACACCCTTCCCCACAATCCCAAGAACCATATACAGGGTGTGACCCCCCTAACTCCATTTCTTCTTTATTATGTTCCTCGATTTGTTTTCTCCACTCTTTATATAGCTCCTTTAAATCTTTTTTCATATCCTATTACCACCTTTTTTATTTAATCTTTATATTATTATTATACCACAACTGTTGCATAAATGCAACAGTTGTGGACTATTATTGGGTTTTGAGAAGTTCCCAAACCTCTTGAAATTATACTAACCCTTCTAATGTTGATACTATGTGGTATAAATCTTTTCTTTGTTGTGTGCTTGAATTTGTATTATTGCTAGATATAAATTGATTTTTATAATATTCTAGTATCTCTTCTACTCCATCCTTTCTCAATATAGAAATTATATCTTTTGAAAAGCTTTTTTTATTTTTACTTCCATGCTTTAGCCTTCCATCAAAATTGTATTCATATTTTAAAATTATGTTTGCTATTGTATTCATTTTATTATTTTCCATGTTTATCCTCCAAAATTTTATAATTCTTTAAAAGCTGAATTTAATTATCTTCTATACTATTTTGTTAATAATAAACATTTGTTATTGTAATCCACTAATATTCTATAGCTCTTACAGTGTTCATAATATGCACCTGGATAGCTCTTCTTCATAGGTGAAACCGTCATAATGTATTTATTGTTACTATGTATAAAAAATTTTGTGTATTCCTCTATATATTTATTAATATTTCTTTTTAACTCTTTATTGAAATTACAACTTTTATATAATTCAAATCCTCTTAATTGATAGTTATTATATTCTTCTGTTTCTTCTTTTGTACGACCTCTAAATACTGTATTTTCTACATATTCTGAAATTATAGGTTCAACCATTTTATTTACCGCCCTCTTTACATTTATTTTTTTAACTAATGAATTTTAAATTTTATTGCTTTTAATAGGTTTTATAGGCAACCTCTCAAACCTTTTATATTAACTAGACTATTGCGGCTCCTAAAACATCTGGAATTGCTTCATCTAGTTCACTTTGTATTAATCTTAATTTTAAAAATCTTTTTTTATACCATAATTCAAGTTCCTTTTGTAATTCCTTTGACATCTCAAAGTTAATTTTAAAGAATATACTGCCTGTGTGACGTTGTACTATTTCATAATTTAATATTTTAGTATCTCTATGATAGAATGTTTCATCTAATGTAATTTCATTTATTTTATATTCTTTTTTAAGTTCTTTTCCTTGAAATAATTCTATTTTATCTATATTTTTTATACCTTCTAAAACTGAATTATCAATCGATTCTATACTATCGAAAAGTATCTCTTTTACAACAAACCCTTTATTATAAGTTATTAAATTATATTTTTTCATTTTTTCCTACTCCTTTTATATTAAAGTTATTTTTAAATCAATTCTAAAATTTTAAATTCCGAGTTCAAGTTGCCCCCTCCCCCGAATGTTTCTTGATGCCATAAAGCATTCTTTTACGAGTGCTTTGTCAATAAAATGGAAGAAATATTTTTATGCTGCATCACTTGTTTATGCATCATAAAAATATTTATGGAATGGAATTGATAAAGTAAGGGAGTAAGAGATATGCTATTGGGGGCAAGAAACTTATATAAAATAGCAAATAAAAGAAGATGGTATATGCTCCAACTTGTTTGGATCATATACCATCTTCTTTTATTTGGTTTCCTTTTTAATATGTTTTAATGTATTTATGTTTTGCCTTTATCTATTCTTCAAGTGCATTAAAATAAATATTCTTTATTATTTAAATATAATTATTATAATAAAAAATATATAACTTATAAGGATTATAAAAAATATATTTTTTATAGTATTACAATGATATTACAAATGTAATGAATAAATAATATTAATTACATTTGTAATACCATTGTAAATATACTTTAATAGTACCCTTATAAGCTCTTTAATTTCTTAATTTAGATATAAAAAAAGTAGTCAATACCTCTAATGACTACCTTCAATGTATATTTTGTTTAACTTACAGTGTAATTAATATTGTACTATATATATTTTTTAATTCAATCCTTATTATCTATTTACTTGTATGTATATTTTCTCTTTAAATATACCTAAGCCGATAATATTACGTCTAATTCTTCCATGTTACTTCTATCTTGTGATTTAACCTCTATATACTTTAAATCGTACATAATATAAGTATCTCTAATTAATTCATTTTCGTTACTATATTCCATATGTCCTAGTGGTTCATTATCCCTATAAATATAAGTTCTTTGAAATTTATATTTCTTGTTAAATGCTGGTGTTATTAAAACATAATCATTATTAGTAAATACAAGTTTAATTGTTTCATACTTTTTTAAAATAGATTTTATTATTTCTTCCCTTTTATCTATTTGCTTAATAAATAAATCAAATTCATTAAAAGGATGTGCATTTATATTATCAACTTTAATTATCATATTACCTTCATTGTTTTTAATTATATTTAAATTATCCATTGTATGACCTCCTAAAGCCTTTAAATTTATTGTTTTAATCTATTATTTGTTTATATATTTCTTCGTGTGTCATACCCTCTTCAATATTTCCATAGTATAAAAAATTACCATTTTCATCTATTACCTCGCACCAAGTACCCTCTATCCATATGCTAGTATTATTTATAATTTTTTTCATTTCTGATTTACCATCCTTTTAATTTATGAATTTTGGGTATTTTATGAGGTAATACCCAAACCTTTTTTTAGTGTATATGTTCCGTTTTGTCCCTAAAACAATGACCTTTATACACCCAACTTATCCCATCATGTATAAAAGTTGCATATGTGCTTCCCCCCCTTGAATCCCAGCCATAAGGCTCACTAACTTGTAACATATTGCTTCTATCTACTAAAGGTGGTAAAACATTTAAAAAATGCTCGTAAATTTCATTATCTACTCTATCCCCTGGGTTAAAATCTGTACCAAAATCATATTTCCAATCTTTCATAGTTTTTATTATCACTGTAATACCTCCTAAAATTTTAACTTTCGAGTTCGAGTTGCCCCCTCCTCCGAATGTTTCTTGATGCCATAAAGCATCCTTTTGCGAGTGCTTTGTCAATAAAGTGGAAAAATTATTTTTACTGCAGTTAAACTTGTTTTGCAGCAGTAAAAATAATTTTGGAGCGGAATTGATAAAGTAAGGGAGTAAGAGGTATGCTATTGGGGGCAAGAAACTTATATAAAATAGCAAATAAAAAGATACGGGCCTTGCTCCAACTTGCTTGGATCATAGCCCATATCTTTTTATTTGGTTTCCTTTTTAATATGTTTTTAATGTCTTTATGCTTTAGCTCTTGCAACCCTTCGGGTACCCGAAAATAGCAACGAGAGGTCATTAGTTGTTTAACTGTAGGTGGTTGCTCTCAGATGAAACGCCTAGAGTTAATACAATTAATAGACCTCTCTAAGCGTTACTTTTTGGGTGAAGGATAAGTTGCCCAACATATATAAAATATTAATATTACAATGGTATTACAAGCATATTACAACTATATCAAAGTATTACATATGTAATAAATAAACGTTCTTAATTTGAAAATATCCTTTAAAAAATATTTGTGAAATTTTATATGTTACTTCCTAGTTCCTCTATAACAAACTTTTCATTTGCTTCTAAATGATATGGTGTATATTTTACTATATAATCTTCTTTTCGTGTATTTAAATACGTTCCATATGTTTCTAGTGTACCATTTTTATATTTTGTATGTTCTTCTTCATTCATAATATAAAGTTTATCATCTATAATTATTGGGGTTTCATTTGGATATAGTTCAATTTCCTTTATTACTTTATCTTCATTAAACATATCAACCTTAGTAACTTTATACATAAATAGTCCTCCTTCAATACCTTTTAATCAAGTTTTCTAATTATCATTATACACGAAGTCGTGTATAATATCTAGCATTTTTGCACGACTTCGTGTATGCTTTATAGACTATTTATACACTTAATTGTATAATAAAATTATAGAATTAAAATTTAAGGAGAAAAATTATAAATGATTAAAAATCCTAAATTTAAAGGCTTATTATCAATCTCCCAAGCTGGAAAATTATATAATAAATCAGAATCAACTTTAAGAAGAAATATTTCAAATGGTAAATTTATAGAGGGTGAAGATTGCATAAAGTTAGGTACTTATTGGATATTCGATAAAAAAGCATTAGATAGAGAATACGGAAAAACAGATAAACCTAATAAAAAAGAATAATTTTTTTGCATCATAAAAATATCTATGAAGTGATATTGATAAATTAAGTAAATAAGAGGTAGCCATTGGGACAAGAAACTGTAATAAATAAAAAAAGATAGTAAATGCTATTCCAACTTGTTTGGATCATAGCATTTACTATCTTTTTTTGAGCAATTAAATTTTTATCAGTTCTAAAAAAGAAGGGGTTATGCCCCTCCTATTTTTATCTATATATTTTTCTAACTATTTTGTACTCTCCATCTATATCGATTTTATCTATGCCTAATTCTAAGTATGTAAAATTTCCTTCTCTCATTTTTTTATTAAATAATTTATGCCCTTCTCCTAAATCATTTAATTTATTTACTTCATATTTTCCATTATTCGCAACATATAGTATTATTTTTTTCATTATTGAAACCTCCTAAATTTTTATATTCAACTTGTATTTTTTATTTTTTAGGAGTATACTCATACTTAAGTTATGGGTAGTATTCATATACTCCTATATTGAGTGCTATAGATTGCCTTCTATAGCACTTTTTTAATGCTTACCATGCACATTCTCTTTGCTCCTTTATGGCTTTTTTAAGTCCATGTAATAAGTTCTCATTTTTATTAATTTCTTCCATTGTAAGCCCTAAAGCATCAAGTGTTTCATCTAATTCCCAAGTTATACAGTATTCGTGATTTCCTAATTCATAACTAAACATACTATATATAAATCCTTCGCCTGTTAAATCTTCATTTATAGCCTTTTTAAACTCTTCCTTATGTCTAGCAAGCATATCATCTAATGCTTTTTCATCTGATTTTCTTATATATCCACCAGCTCCAATTGATAAAATTTTATTAGTTTCATTTTCTTTCAATCCTAATTTTGCCATACCTTCTGCAAATTGCTTCTTACTAAATGCAAACATCATTGGAAACTCATTTACTTCCTTTCCTTGCTTTTCTTTTAATTCTCTGTACTTACTCATATCAAAATCCTCCTAAAATTTATTTAACTTCCGAGTTCGGGTTGCCCCCCCCTCGAATGTTTCTTGTTGCCATAAAGCATTCTTTTACGAGTGCTTTGTCAATAAAACGGAGGAAATTATTTTATGCTGCATCACTTGTTTATGCATCATAAAATAATTTATGTAGTGGAATTGATAAAGTAAGGGAGTAAGAGATATGCTATTGGGGGCAAGAAACTAAACTTTAAATAGCAAATTAAAAAGATGGTCCATGTTTCCAAACTTGTTTTGGATCATAGACCATCTTTTTATATTTGCTTTCCTTTTTGATATGTTTTTAATGTATTTATCTTTTAGCTCTTGCAACCCTTCGGGTACCCGAAAATAGCAAAGAGAGGTCATTGATTATTTAATTTCAGACGTTTGCTCGCAGATGAAACGTTTGAAATTAATTTAATCAATAGACCTGTCGAAGCGTCATTTTTGGGTGAAGGATAAGTTGCCCGAATTGTCTTTTATATGCTCTTAAAAAAGGAATTACACCATCTAATACCCTAACTATAGTAAAAATTTTATATACTTAATTTTGCTTAAAATCTTTTAAAAAATCTCTAACAACTTTAATACAAACATATAGTGCAACAATTACAAATAATACTTTTGTTACATCAAATATAAACTTATTATTAGTTATAATTGATATACATGAAAACCAAGCTAATATAAAAAACATGCCTTTCATTATAAAATTAATAATTTTATTTTCTGAAAAATTCATATATTATCTCCTTAATATCTCTAACGTAACTAAATTTACTTAAAGTTTAGCATAAATATTAAATTTAATACAAAATGTAAAATAGCAAATAAAAAAATGGTATATGCTCCAACTTGTTTGGATCATATACCATTTTTTTATTTGCTTTACTTTTTGATATATTTTAATCCCTTTATGTTTTGACTTTCGCAACCCTTCGCGTGCCTGAAAATAAATACTTATTATTATTTAAATATAATTATTATAATAAAAAATATGCAATTTATAAGAATTATAAAAAATATATAAATTATAGTATTACAATGATATTACAACTGTAATACTATAATTTATATTAAATTCAAGCCTTTTAAAACACTTGTTTTATAATCCTCTATACGCTAAATACTCTTTATAGTTTTCCTCGCCTTCTTTTGGTGTAGGATAATAAATATCTATTCTATCAGAATCATAAAACATATAACTTTTAATTAACATGTCATTTTCTATATAATCTATGCAACAATATGAAACTTTGTTTTCGTCAGAAATTTCAATTTGATAACTTTTTAAACTTGTTGGTACTGCATCCATTTTTTCCTCTAAGCGAGGTATATAGTATTGAAAATTATATACTTCTAAAAAATTTATTACTTCTTCTCTAGTTTTAAATTTTATATTTTTCATTTTTAACCCTCCAAATTATTTTATATTTTAATAATATCATTTAATATGGCACTATATATGTGATAATAAAAATATTTTGCTAGTTTTTAAAAAGGAACTAGAAAACCTTTTTAAATTATACCTTTATTGTATCTAATAATTAACTTGTATTTTTAATAACCTATTATTTGTACTCATACCTAATTTGTATAAATCAACTTCATAAGAATGACATCTAATAGTTATAGAGTTATCATCCATAGAATGAAGGACTATTTTAGAATACTTTGATTTTAATTTTTCCCTTATTTCTTTATCTATTTTGGAATACGCTTCATTTCTTGCGATAGTTCTATTTTTATTTAATTCATGATTATTCATCAAATTATATTCATTATAATTCCCATGCACTCTATAGCCCTCCATCCAATCTAAAACCTCTATAGTGTCAAACTTACAATTGAAATTTTCATTTATATACTTTGTTAGGTCTTTTTTTGAATATCCTTTAAAAAATGTATTTTTTAATTTTATCCTAGAAATATTTTCATCAGTTGATACGCTCAAATTAAAACAATGGTCAATATGTGTATACCATCCGAATTTTTTTGAAGTTTTGCAATTGTATAAAGTTCCGCCTAATTCTAAATATATTTTATTTCCGTTACCATCTATAAAAGCAGTTCTAATTCTATAATTTCCAACGTCTGAACCATCCTCATAAATATTCCTCCCAGCACCTTCAAATAATAAAATATTTTTTTCCATTTTTAATCCTCCTAAAATTTTAACTTCCGAGTTTGAGTTGCCCCCTCCTCCGAATGTTTCTTGATGCCATAAAGCATTCTTTTACGAGTGCTTTGTCAATAAAACGAAGGAAATTATTTTATGCTGCATCACTTGTTTATGCATCATAAAATAATTTATGTAGTGGAATTGATAAAGTAAGGGAGTAAGAGATATGCTATTGGGGGCAAGAAACTAAACTTTAAATAGCAAATAAAAATATATGGGCCTTCTTCCAACTTGTTTGGATCATAGCCCATATATTTTTATTTGGTTTCCTCTTTGATATGTTTTTAATGTATTTATCTTTTAGCTCTTGCAACCCTTCGGGTACCCGAAAATAGCAACGAGAGGTCATTAATTGTTTAACTGTAGGTGGTTGCTCGTAGATGAAACACCTAGAGTTAATTCAATTAATAGACCTGTCTAAGCGTTACTTTTTGGGTGAAGGATAAGTTGCCCTAAAAATATCTTTTATGCACTTAAAAACGCTCCTATAGATTGTGGTAAGTATAATTAATATTATTAAAACTTTTAATTTAAATAAAAAAGAACCTCTGCCATTCAAGGACAGAAGTACTTTCAACTATATTCTTCTAAATAATAATATTACTGCTATAATGCAACCCATTACGGTTGAAAGTATAACTAAAGTATCTCCAATTAAACATACTTTTTTGTTAACTTTTTTAATTCCAAATTCTACTTCTTCAAATTTCATCCTTTTTCTAAGCAATATATATTTCTTTAATTTTTTTACTAAAACAAATAAAAATATGTAAATAATCCCATTTTTAATGCAAGTTAAAATAAAGTTACTCATATAATTACCCCTTATTTCAATATTTTTAATTATATTAATTATAAATGTAACTTGCCTTTTTAAATATAAAAAATAGTCTAGCTATACCAATTTAATTAATATTTTTCTTATAATTATATAGTTACTTATAACAACTATATAATTCTCTTTCTTCATCAGTTAAATCATCTTCATCCTTAGTTTCATCATCTTTAATTTGAGTAACTGCCGTTTCATTCTCTCTGCCATCTAATAATTTTTCTTCAATATTAGTATCAACTATTTCTTTAGAATCTTTTTTATTTTCATTATCTAATCTTTCATCTTTTGATACAGTTTCTTGTGTAGTTTGTGGCTTTTTAGTTCTAGGTCTACCACTTTTTTTAGTCTTTGATCTTTCTTCCCATTCTCCATATTCAGCATTTATAATTTCTTTTATGCTTGGATTTGCATAGGCTTCTATAGCTCTTTCAACAATATCAACTATTGTAGAACCTTCAAAACTTGCTTGCATACTTAATAAAGCATATGTTCTTTTTCTATAATCTATCAATCTTTTAACTTTGTCGTCTGCCATAAATTTGACCTCCTTCGGCTTATAAACAGATTCCCCCTAACGGCTTAATCTGTTTTCTAACGAATTAGTATATAAATAAGTTAAAAGGAACTTATTTATATACTAATTTCGTTACTATTAATTATTACTGCTTTTTTTTAATTTGCTCTGCTTCTTAAGAAGTTGAAATATTTTAGACTTTGTAAATGCAGATAACCCTTCACTCTCAATTGTAACTGCATATGGATAGTCTAAGTACAGTAACTTCATTTTCCCTTTATTACACACTTCTTCTAATTGCTTTTCAAGTGTCTTTCTCATAAGGATTGAACCACCACCATAAACTAAAATTAAGTCTATCTCATTGTTAGCTCTTTCAATTTGCTTTTTAGAATTTTTTAATATCTCTGATGATTGTTCTTCTAAATGAAAATCTAATATATTTATAGCATCTGCATAAAATTTATGTGAGTTATCCTTTATTACTTGGCTATATTGTTGTCTTGAATATGTAGATAATCTTACTTCTTCTTTAAATTCATCAAGTGAGTTATCTATTCCAATACCAACCCCATTATTTGAACCATGTATAAAATTAGGGTCGAATTTCTTTCCTACAGTCTTTGGATATTCTGTTGTTCCTTCTCCTATTGCTATATGTAATATTCTTCTTTCTTGCCCTTTAAAGTAGTCTTTGTTTAATTTAACATTATAGGCTTCAAGATTTTCTTTATTCTCTTCAAATTTTTTATTATAGGCTTCAAATGCCTTATCATCTAAATTTTCTAAAGCGAAAGTTGTTGTAACCCCTTCTTGTATGATTTTAACAAATTCAAAATCTATCTCAACCTTAACACTTTTTTTAGGAGTTTCAACATTTAATATATGTACTCCATTTGTAAATCTTTCAGAAAACATTTCAGCTTTTTTTGATGTGTATTGATTTATTGGTAATGAGCCTGTCATATCAACTTTAACTTTTATATCTTCATCTATTTTATCCTCTTTATATGCTTGCTTAACTGCGAATCCTGCAACTTGTGCAAGTGTATTTATAAATACAATATCACTTTCTGCTTTATTATTATCAATACCAACTTCTATGCTCTTTACTGCTAGTCCACTTTTAAGTGCATAATCTCCTATGTAATAAGTTCCTGTTGGCACTTCATTTGATATTAAATTTATAACTAAATTGCTCTCTATGTTCTCAATAAATAATTCTTGGTCTAATTCTTCAAGGTTTGGTGTTTTTCTAGCTCTTGATATTACATTTGGTTGGCATATTTGAATATCATTGATTATTATATCATGCTCACTATTCCCTGTATCATTTCCTACTTGTAATTTTAACTCGTAACTCATAATTGTTCCCTCCAACATATTTTATAATTTATCTTTTGCATTTATTATCTTTTACACTATTTATTATATGTTATTTTTTACCAAAGTCAATATAATTATTATAATAAAATTATATTAATTATATTTTTTATAATAATTATAAATATAATTAATATAATAATAATTATATTAATTATAAGATAATGTGTATTTATATAGGTTTAATTTTAATATTTCAATATAATTTTTATAATTAATATAATAATAAATATAAAAATTATAAAAATTATTTTTATTATAAATAACAATTATTATTATATTTATAATTATTATAATAATAATTGTTATTTTTTAATATATGTTTAAAACTATTGAAAATATCTGCATATAATAATATAATCTACTTATAATTTATTAAAAGTTTGAAGTTCTCTCAAACTTTTATCTTTTGCAAAAAAGTCTAGGTATTAATACCTAGACTTTTTAAATTTCATATAAACTTTTAAAGAGTGATCTTCTCATGTTAACTTTAAATCTGTAAATAAAAAAGTACCTCTGTCATGCAAATGCAGAAGTACTTTCAACTATATTAATTTAATTCATACTCTAATATATCATCAAACTTAGATACAATTTTTTTTATGCTATTTAAATCTATACGGTAAAAACGCATATAATAAAATCTCTTTGTATATGATGTAAAATTTTTAATTTTTAATTCTAAATTTTCATCTGAATTAGTTTTAATGCTTAATACTGCTAAATCTAAAACTACAGTAAAATTTTCTTCTATGTTTTTTTTAGAGTATACATATTCTGATACTTTATCATTAAGAACTCTTTCTACTTTTTCTTGAATCTTTGTAATAATTACTCCTTTTACATACTCTACCTCTGACCTTTCTAACTTATCTTCAATATCGTTTGTGTATATTTCAACGTCTTTTAAAGACCAAATTACATCATCTAAATATTGATTATTTCTAATTACCCTAAACCCTTTTGAGATTTCAAATATTATATATGAAATATTGAAAATTAATGAAATTACAGCGACCACATAAATAATAAAACCTAAATCGCTTTGATAAGGTAAAAATAATATAAATAAAAGTGGTACTATACCGATAAGACAATTACAAATATTTTTTTTATTTAAAATCCTATGATTAAAATTTATTTTCATAAAAAACTCCCTCTATATAACTATTTATCATACTTACTTATATACTCTTCTAATGCCATACTAATAAGGTCTTGCTTGCTATACTGCTTATACTTATTACAAAAGCTATTCCAAGCATCTAAAGATTCACTATGTAATTTTATAGTAGTTGGTTTAATATCCTCTTTAAACTCTCTTATAGTTATTCCCTCCTGTTGTATTACCTCAATTACTTCTGTATTACCATTGTAATAACCTTGCTTATATGCCTGTACCATATCTTTTATATCATCTTCTATAGACATCATTTTATTTTTAAATTCAATTAATTCATACCATTCCCTCTCAAAATCATTAGGTATTACTAAAGTACTACCTTGACCTTGTGTACTCGGTTCTAACCCTCTTACAATCTCTTTACTATGTAATTTATCATTAAGTATGACTTCGGTAATACTATCGTCATTTGATACATATTTTCTTAATTTCTGATTATACTTATAACCATTTTCTTTCATAATCTTTTGTAATCTCTTTTCGCCAATTCCTAAATCTTCTCTTATCCTGATCACTGTCTGACCTTCATTTAATTTGTCATTTAAATATGTAATCATATCAGCTATATTTAACTTTAAAAATTCATCTTTAGTAATAACAATCCCCTCCTATAGTTAAAGTATCTAATATATAAATTACTTAAATATTACCAAAGTAATTCATATATGTAAATTACCTTAGTAATACTTAAGTATAATTAATAAGAAAAATATCAAATACTAAATAACTCAAAATAAAAGTACCAAAGTGAGAAAAGTATTTGTTCTTTTTACAAATACGACGCAACGCGGTAGCCCCATATTTTCTACCAAAACATATCAAGTTCTTGCTTATGTTTCAATTCTTCTTCATATTCTTTCTCATATTCCTTAATCTTATTTTCTAAAGTCCCTTTAAAAAACTTGTATGAATTAGCTTTTATATTTTCTACTTCATCCCTTTCAAATGTTATCATAATTGCATCATCAAAGGCTTCTGAATAATGTTTCTCTTTAAAGTTATATTTAGCAAAATCTTTTTTAAATGACCTTAAAGTCCCTTTAGTAAATACAGTTTCATCTGGTATATAAAATTCTATATTTTCTAATAGTTTAGTTTCTGCATTGGTTTCATCTAAATTTTTATCATTAGGTTGTATTATTTCTTTTACTACATTTTTATCAAAATACTGTCTTTTATCTAAATCTTTCACATGAAAATCTATAGATTCTATGGATCTTCCCTTTCTAACTTCTTCAAACGTAATTTCAAAATAACCTGTAGAATTTAATTCATCTATAGCAGGTATTAAAACTCTTTTTTTGAAATCAGCATATACCTTGTATTTGTTTTCTATAAGCAAAATTCTTTTTATATAATCTAATTTGTAGTTTATAACTTCCTTAGTTCCTGTCCAAGCTCTTAATATATCATAAAACCTTTGTGCATATGTGTTTTTAAGATTCATCCAAACTACTAAATTTATCGGAGTATATCCTTCTTCTAAATATTTATGTAACAGTCTATGAACATCTGCATCTGCCGTTATTGTAAAAGTATCTTTTTTATCGTTATATGAAGATTTATCTATAAATCCAGCAACTATATAATCTCGACTTCCATCCTGTTTGTTTTTTACTAAAAATAATTCTTTTTGTCTTAAATCTGATAAAATTTTATTAAGTCCTTTTATGGTTCTATCATTTTGTTTTAATACAAGTTTGCTTAATTCTTCTCTGCTAATCTCAACTACTAACCTATCTTTATCTGTGCATTTTTGGAATTTGTATAATAAATATACAAAAACTTTATTATGTATTAATTTTGTTTCATATTTAGAATTAACTAAATCATTATGTTTCATTAAAATTTTAGTACTATCTGTCATAATTTTTCACCTCAATTGAATTATAGCAGTAGTTTTTAACATGGTCAATATTTATTTTTTGTCCATATTAAAGTACCCATCTGTCCATGTTAAAGTACCCATTTGTCCATATTAAAGTACCCATCTGTCCATATTAAAGTACCTGTTTGTCCATATTAAAGTACCCATCTGTCCATATTAAAGTACCCATTTGTCCATGTTCAACCTCTGTATCCAAGTTATTCCAATATATCCAAGCCGTCTAAATACTATTAAATACTATTAAATACTTTTTAAATACTAAAGTAAAGACTAGAAAAGACTAAAACCTATAATTCTTTACTAATCTTTACTTTTCTATTCAAAATAAATTAAAAAGATATTTCTTAAACATAATAATTTGTAAATTTATCCAAATTATACTACAATAATTTAGAAAATTTGATTTCTAACCAACAAACTTAAAATAATCTAACTGGAGGGTAAAATGGGTTTTAACTACATCACGAAAAAAGATACAACTAAAAACTTATATTATAAAATACCTAAACAGCTTATGTTAGAACATAAATACAAAAAAATGAAGGATTCAGCAAAAATCTTATACTCAATTTTGTATGAAAGAACTAACTTATCCATAAGCAAAAATTGGTTTGATAGTAAAAATAGGGCATATATAATTTGTACTTATGATGAAATTCAAATATTATTTGGGTGTTCAAGGGATAAAGTTTCTAAGTGCCTTAAAGAACTTGAAAGATATAATCTTTTGAAAAGAGATAAAATTAAATCTGAAGATGGGAATTTAGTTAATGTGCTATACATAGCTCATGTAGATACTTCATCAGAAACGTTAGATCAGCTTTTAGATAATCATAAATACCATTATCATAAGCTGAGAAATAAAAATAGGGAATATAAAAGGGCTTATGATAAAGAAAGAGGTAATTTATCGAAGTTCAAAAAACAGACTACCATTGGAATTACTTGTTTTAAAAAATATAAATTAGTTAAACCTAGTAATTTCAACAGTAGTCTGATTTTCAGACTACCAGTAGTTCAAAAAACAGACTATAGTAATACTGATTTTAATAATACTAATATTATTAGTATGTATGTAAGTAATGAAAAATTAAAAAATAAAATTTTTATAGACAGATATAAAGAATTTTTAAAACCATCACTATACGCTGAAAAAGTTTTACCTCTTTTACAAACAAAAATTCAATTTGATTTGTTTGACAAGGTTCTTGTAGATACAATCAATAATCCTAAAATAAAATATAAAGAAAATTATATAATTGCTAAATTAAATAAACTGATTCATGCTAACATATTAACATTAGATAAATATTTACAAGAGGTAAGTGTTTATAATTATAATCACTTTGAATCTAAAGAAGTCCAAAATCCTATGTTAAAACTTTCTGATGATGCAGTTAGAGAAAGGTATTTATTAGATCAGTGTATAAGCAAAGAACTTTTAACAAAAAAAATGTAGAAATTTGACAAAAAGGGTTTAGTATATTTAGTACCATCCGTATACTAACCCTTAGATATTAATTATTTTTTTAAAAAATCATCTTGGGTATATCCAAAATACTCATCAATTGAATTAAATATTTCTCTTTTTGCTTCATCTAGTTTTTGATTAATATCGTTAAACTGTCTATCTATTAAAACCTTCAATTCGATTGGGTTTTTAGGAACAGATGTAATGTTTCCAAATGTTAACTCATCCATGCTACAGTTAAATGCACGAGAAATTTCAACTAAAGTATGATAGCTTGGTTCGATTAAACCTTTTTCATACTTAGATATACTTTGCTTTGAAACATTTATGTGAGAACTTAACTCATCCATAGTCACGCCATGCATTTCTCTTAATTTTGTTAAATTACTTGCAAAATTACTTTTTTTCAAATTATCCACCAACTTTTACTAATTTATTTATCGTTCTTATTTTTTGTTTTTGAATTAATAATATTTACTATTATATTTATTTGGCTTAATTTATCATTGATTTCTTCAGAATATTGTTCGAGAAGGCTTTTTTTATCAAAGAGATATTTTAGAAGTTCCTTATCACTAATTAAATTATCAATGTCACTTATAGTATCAATTTCTTTGAGTTTACCTATATCAATTGGTGTTCCATGGAAAATCAACTCGTCTATTGAACATTCAAAATATAAAGCTAATTTAACTATACTTTCAAATTCTGGCAATCTATTGCCATTTTCATAGTGCGTTAATGTAGCTCTTGATAGTCCGATATCATCAGCTAGTTTTTTCTTGGATATATTCCTGTTCTTTCTTAGATATTTAAGATTATTAGCAAAATTATCACGAAAGTTAAGATTAAATTCATTCATAGTAGTGTATCCTTTCTTAGTTAAATTTCTAATTTTTACAACTAATTAATAAAATGAAAACAAAAGTGAATTAAAATTAAATATAAAATGTTTACAAATATATACATATATGTTATAATAATCTTATTAAGTTACAAAAATATTATAATTGTTAAAACTAGAAATAGATGTATTAAATTATTAGAATAAAATATTCTAAAATTATTATACTCATAAAACAAGAAAGATTAAATAAAACAAATGAATAAAACAAAAAACGACATTTTATTATCAAAAATGTTGACATTTGTAAATTACTTTGTTATCATCAAAATGCAATAATTTGGAATTAAATTCTAGTTAATGTAAGTGTATTTTTAAAATTACAAAGACTAAAACTATATGAATATAATTCAAATATAATATTGCTAATAGTATAAAAAACTAAATAAATGTAAAAAAATTTTGTGATTTATAATAAGGAAATAGTATGAAAAATTTAAAATTATTAAGAGAAAATAAAGGCTATTCAAAATCACAAGTTTCTAAATATCTAGGAGTTACACCTGAAACCGTAGGATATATTGAAAAAGTAAACAGGGTTAAATATAAATATGCTATTATTTTAGCTGACTTATATTCAATTCCACTTGAGGTGTTATATGATATATGTGAAGTACGAATTTAGAAAATGTCACAGAATAGTGTAATTTGTATAGGTGTAAGTATTTATAGAAAATGTCACAAAATAAAGAAATTTGCATAAGTGTAAGTATTTATAGAAATGTCGCATGTTAAAGTGTAGGCATTTTTTTTATTGCAAAAAAAGCGATTTAAGGATTAGCATCTTTAGGGATTGACTTCATTTGTATTAAAAATTTATGGGGAGTTGATGATAGTGTTGGTTAATGTAGTAGTAAATAAAAAAAAATTATCACGAAAAGAAAAATTACAAAAAATAGGTGAATATTATGAACAAGGTTATACTTCTAAACAGATAGCTAGTATATTAGAAACTACAGATTGTTCTATAAGGCAAACTATATGTAGGAATTTTAGGCATCTTAAAGAAGTTCACGAAAGTAACAAAAAGCTTAATCACGAAAGCAGAATTTTAATAGAAAAAAGATATAAAAAATTTATAAGTGATAGTGCATTACTAAAACAAAATAGACAAAGTTATAATTACGATAAAAATTATAATTTAGTCTTTAATGAAAATGAAAGAAGAGGAGCAATACCAAATGGTTTACCAAGTAAATATATGAGAACCAATTAGTTTTATTAAAAATAAAATTAAGATGGTTCTTTTATTTTGCAAAAATATTTAAAAGGAGGATTTTGATTTGGGAAAAAATATAAAAAAGTCAGTAGCAAATATAAAAATATCTGATGAAGATTATAAGACAAGAATTTGTTCAGATATAGATGTTAAATTTGCAAAAGGTTTAATGAATTATGCAAAAGAGAATGGTTTTGTAACTAGATCAAATTTAATAAATTACATACTATATAATTGGGCAAATGATTCAGATTTTTACAATTGGATAAATAAAAACAATTAAAAAAGTCTACTATTTTTCTTTAGTAGACTTTAAAAATTGTTCAATTGCCATATCTAGAATTTTAGATATTGGTATTTTGGTTTCAGCAGAATACTCTTTTAGTTGCTTATATAGCTCCTTATCAATTGCTGAACCAATTGGAGTTCTAGTTTTTAAATCTTTTCTAGCCATGTTATCACCTCTGTTATATTATAAAAAATTTATAAACTTATTGCAACTGATATCAACTTATATTATAATATACTTAAGAAGTCAATATAATCATGTAAAAATATGGTAAAATATATAGGGTTGAGTTAAAAACAATAGGAGGGGACAATTATGAAAAGAAAGATAATAGCAGGAAGTATAGCTTTAGCGGTGATATGTGGGGGAAGTGGAATAGCTTATAACAATCACATACAGGCTCAAGAAGCAAAACAAAAAGTAAGTAAAGAAGTTACTAAAGTAAAAAAAGATGAAAAGGTTGATAAAAAAGATGCTAAATTATCAAAAGATGAAAGTAAAGATAAAGAAGCAGCCAAAGGATCAAGCGATTCAAGTAGTGAAAAGAAATCTAACACTTCAACAAGTGATTTAAAAAATGATAAACAAACTACTACTTCAAAAAAAGATGTAAGTAATGATAATGAAAAGAAATCAACAAGTAGTTCAAATAGTAAAAAAGAAACTACTAAAGCATCAAATAATTCAAGTAGTTCAAATAGTAAGAAAGAAACTACTAAAGCATCAAATAATACAAGTAGCTCAAGTAGCAATAAAGAAACTACTAAGCCATCAAGTAGTTCAAGTAGTTCAAGTAGCAATAAGAAACCATCTACATCATCAAATAATACAAGTAATTCAAGTAGTAACAAGAAGCCATCTACACCATCAAATAATACAAGTAGCTCAAGTAGTAATAAAAACCCAGACCATGCTTATACAGGTGGAACAGATTGGGATAAAATAGGAAATGAACTTGAGAATACGGAGTGGACTCACACTGGTTCAGGGGAAATTGAAGAAGGTGGAAATACTTACGATCATTGGGAAGGAAAATAATATATAAAAAAGAGTTATTCAGATTATTAAATTTGGATAACTCTTTTTTATATATTATTAAGAATTTATGGAGGAAGAATATGAAAATATGCAAAAAAATATTTATAGCTTTGTTAGTAATATTATTAAATTTTAATACAGTAATGGCTCTTGAAGGAAGTCCTAAAATTGAATACTTTGGAAAGGTAAAATATAGTTATTATACAGTTGGTAAATTTAAGGTAGATGGACAATGGGCTTTTTGTGTAGACCATGAAAAACCTACTCCTCCAACTGGATCATCTTATAAAGATGGATATATTTATAAGAATGAATCTATAAGAGCTATTTTATATTATGGATTTGATGGAGCAGGTAACGCTATAGGAAATAGTGATGCTTCTTTGGTTGCTACATCATTAGCATTAGATTCAATTATGAATAATAATCATTCATCAGGAAGAAATACAGTACCAGGATATTCAGTACTAATGGAACACGCAAGGAATCAAGATGCTCCAAGTATGGTAGCTGGATTTAGTAAAAATAATGTAGACAGTAATGTATCAGGAAATAAGCAAATATCAGAAACTATAACATTTAATGCAGATTATAGGAACTCTATTAATTTACCTGTAAATTCAGGAACTACTATAGTAGTAGATGGTAATTCATATACAAGTGGAGTTGCAACTATTAAAGGGGGACAATCATTTTATGTAACTGCTCCTTTGGACTATACAAATGATGTAGTTTATGAAAATATTAAACCCAATTTGAAAATTTCTAACCCTATGATATATATGCCAACAAATTCTAATTTACAAAGACTAAGTAAAGATTTAGATAGTGACCCAGCACCTGCACAAAGGTTAAGTATAGACTTTAAGGCGAGAAAAAGAAATGTAACTGTTTTACATAAGGATAGACATGATGGAAGCCTTTTATTACAAGAAAATAATGAACAAGATATAGGCTCAAATTATAGTTATTCTCCTAAAAACCCATTAAATAAAGATGGAAGGACATATATTCCTGAATCAACTAATAGTCAAACAGGAAATATGCCAAATGAGGATTTAACATTTACTTTTTGGTATAACTTACAAAGAAATATAACTGTGCAACATATAGATGCTAGGGATGGATCTTTGATAACACAAGAAACTGAAAAGAAACTTAGAGGGCAAGATTATAGTTATTCACCTAGAACTGATTTGAAAAAAGGAAACTCTACATATAGACCTATTTCAAATGAAGTACAATCAGGTAAGGTTGGAAATGATGATATAACTATTAAATTTTATTATGATGTCCCTTTAATCCAAACAGGATTAAAAAAGATTCAAATATACACTGATTTAGCAAGTAAGGGATTACCCGTAAAAGTAGAACTAGATAAAAAGTTTATATATGACGAATCCGTAGCTGATATGACGAAAGAAAAAGTTAAATTAAGCTTATATGATGGAAATAATGCAGTGGCAACTAAAGAATATACGGCTAAGACATTACCTGAAAAGTTTGATATGAATATTCCTTCAACAAATTTAACTAAGGATTCAAAAAAAGCATACACTCTAAAAATAGAGGGATATAATAAAAATGCAGTAGATGTAATACCAAATGCAGATAGTTTAACTACGGATGGATATTCAGCAAGTCAAAAAACAATTAAGGTAGATTCTTCAAAGGAAAAACAATTAGATTATAAAGCGGTTGTAATGACAGAAAGAGAAGTCGGTAAATCAATGAATGTTTATTATGAAACATTAAATATACCTTTAGAGAAAATAAAAAAGATGCGAACAGGATATGGATTTAAAATGCCTATTGATTTAACTTACACAAATGGGATAGGAGCATCTGACCTAGACTTTAAACTAGCTATGAAAGTTCCTGATAAGCTAGTAGATAAAAGTTACATTGAATATGAAAGTAAAGATAATACATCTACAGTTAACCTAGAGAAAACTCATAACGATTCATCTACTAATAATAATACAACTACATCAAAACAAAAATTTGAACTACAACATGTTAATGTTGAAAAAAGAACAGGACATTTATTTAGTAGTGAACAAGTAAAAAATAAAGATGAAAGAATAAAATATGACTTAATAAGTGGTGATAGAAAATTCTATTTACCAATTTGGGGAAGAATTGGCGATTATAAAGTTAAAGTAGAAAGCACTAAAGAAATTGGAGTTAATAGATTTAATGTAGAGTTAGACTATGATGTAAATGTATATGCACATATGTACGCTCACATGGATTCAGAAACAATTTCTGATGATGCAATAATTTTAGAACCTATTAATGCAGATGACCCATTCCCTAATGGAACACCAAAAGGTTGGTCAAATGAAGATGTAAAAGCATTAAAAGAAATGCTAGGTGAAAAACTTAATAAAGGGAATTTGAGTATGGATAAACTTATTCCTAAAAAGTAATTAGAAAAATTTATATAAAAGAAAGGAATACAGAAATTGACTATAAATAAAATATTATTAGAAAAAAAAAGAAATGATGAAATATTAAAAAAATATAAAAATGTAATTGATAGTAAAGTACATGAAAATATAGTAATGGTTTTAAGTAAAGAAGATGAAGAATATAGCCTATGGGATATATCAAAGAACTACATAGAAGCATTTAAAGACCAAGTAAGAGATAGTTTTTGGATAGACAAAGAATCAGAATTATTGGGAGCGATAATTGGATATATAAAGAAAGTACACAAGGAAAATAGCTCAAAGAGAAATCTTAAAGAAATAGTAAACTTTCTAGTTTATAATGATTTTGTAAACTATGAAAATGCAAATGAGTTATTTAAGGTTAACAATGTGACAGGAGAAGCACTTGAACTTTGGGATAATTACTTAGAATCTACTCAAAGTGAACTTACAAGACAATCCGTAGGAGTAGGGTTAATACACAAAATACAAGTTTTTTTCATGTTAGAAGATATAAGAACTAAAAAAACTGTAATATATTTTTAATAAATTTAATTTTTATTGAAAGGAATATTAGTATGCTAAATGATAAAGAAAAAATTTTAATATGCCATGCAATAGATATGGAGCTTATGAGATTAGTAAAAGAAAGAAGTGCTAGTCAAAATGTTGGGATATTTGATTCAATATACAGAGATCATATAGCTGAAATGAAAAATATAAAGCATAAACTTAAATAAAATAATTAAATTGATGTATTAAAAAAGAGCTTAAAATTAATTTTAAGTTCTTTTTTATTGGAATTTTATTGATATTAACTATACAGTAATTAGTTAAGGCTAGAGAATAAACGGAAGGAGTGATAGGGTGCGAGGTTTTATTTTAACTATGACTATGATATTTATAGCCTTCTACCTAACAGTAACACAAATGTTTATTTCGATGGAAAGCTTTAAAAGAGATTCTATAATTCTTACAATGATTGAGTCTGCAAAGATAGCAAGTATTGTTAATTTAGACGGTAGTGCTAGAGTTGAGGAAAACTATGTAGATATAACAGACGAATCATTTGAAGAGGGATTTGAAAAGCTATTTCATAAAAATTTAAGTATAAAAGTTGATATAAAGGATATCTCATACAAATATTTGAGAGATCAGGAAGGTAAGATTAAAGCTGTAAAAGTTAAAGTTACAGATAGTAATAATGCAGAATATCAAACAGTTTTAAAAGAAAATACAACAGATATAAAAAACTAAATTATTAAGAAAGGATATGAAAAAAGTATGGCATTAGTAAGTGAGAGTATTTTAGATGGTATAAAGAAAGATTTAAAAGAGAACCACACTCAATTATATTTAGATGCTTTCTTAAATATAGAAGCAAGAGAGCTATTAAAAGATGTGTTAAAAGAGCAACATCAGCCACTTTTAAGTGATAATGAAAAACGATTAGAATATGTAATTCAAGAAGTCGTAGGACTTGGAGTAATAGAGGATATTTTAAATAAATATGAATTAGTTACAGATATCTCGTATAATGCAACTGATTTAACGATAGAAACTCCTGAAGAAAAGTTTATTTATGAAGAAAGTGTTGATGAAGATTATATTGTTAAAATTATACAAAAGTTTGCAAATGCAGTAGGAAAAGAGTTTACGCCTAAAAGTCCGATACTAGATGCTTCTTTTAGTAATTTAAGAATAAATGCAGTACATAAAGTCAATTCACCATATGGAACAACAATGTCAATAAGGGTTACAAGACCAATTTTGGCTTTAAATGAAGAAAACTTTGAAAACTTTGCTCCAATGTATATATTGGATTTATTTCAAGCAATGATTGAAGTTGGAAGTAAGATAGCCATATCAGGTGAAACTGGGACTGGTAAAACGGAGTTGCAAAAACTATTAGTTGGATTTATTCCTTGGGATCAAAAAATAGTTACAGGTGAAGATACATTGGAAGGTCATTTTAAGACCTTATATCCTGATAAAGATATAATGAGTTGGCTTACTACAAATAGTGTATCTTTTACTGATTTGATTAAAGCCGCACTAAGAAATAACCCAGCTTGGATTATTATATCAGAGGCAAGAGGAAAAGAAGCATATGAAATGATTCAATCTGTATTATCAGGTCATAGAATCATAACAACATTACATTCAGTAAATGCGAGAGCAATACCTTCAAGACTTATTCATATGGCAAAACAAGGTTATACAGTCGATGAAAAAGCACTTAGAGAGGATATTTATAGATATTTCGATTTTGGGGTTCACATAAAAAAGAAAACAATCAACGGCAAAACTGTTAGATATCTTTCAGAAATAGTTGAGTTCTTAGACGGAGAAGAAACAAATACCGTATTTGAAACGAAAGTTAAAGGTAATGTGTTTATACCACAAATAGGAGTACTTAGTGATGATTTCAAAGATAAATTAATTGAATTTGATTTAGATTATGAAGGCTTGCCAAATGATGATTTTGTAGAAAATATAATATAAGGAGGGAGAATGAGTGTTTTTTAAAAAGAAAAAAATATTAAGCATAGATGAATTAAATGCTTACAGGGTAGCTTATGGAAAGCCAATTGAGAAAAAAGAATTATTTATATCACTTGGAGTTCCTTTTGCAGTAGCATTTTTCTATATATTTATTTTATTTTACTATTGGTGGTTAGGGCTTATAGCAGGGGTTGTAGCTATGGGATATGCTTATGCCTTTATTGTACCCCAACAAGTAAAAAGGGTTTATGAAGATAATGCTTTTCGTGAAAAGAATAATTTTGTAAATAATATGACACAAATTTTAACTAATAATGATAAAACAGTATTGCAAGCATTAAAGACAGTTACAGATAGATCTCATGGAGAATTTAAAGAAGATTTATTAAAATTACAGGCTAATATAGTTGGTGGTAATAATCAAGATATTCAAAACTCTTTCCAATGTCTATCAGAAAAATATGAAAGTGATGTAATATTTTCTTTATATGTAGAGCAATTAACTACTCTTGTAATTGAAGGTAGAAATAATATAGAAACATTAAAAGATATTAAGACGTATCATAATGAAATTAAAAAAAGACAAGAAAAATTCTTTATTCAAAAGCAACAAAAGGAACGAGATTTTAAGTTTATGTGTAAAGTAGGAGTTATTTTCATTGGAGCTATAAGTTTTTCATTTGGATTTAAACAGTTTATAGACGGATATGCCCATAATCCTATTGGATGGATAGTTAGTTCAGTTTATTTGCTAATGTTAGCCAAAATTTATAATACATTCTTACAAAGAATGGGTGACGATAGTATTATGGAGGTGAAAATCTAAATATGGAAATAATAGAAGAGCGTAAAACAATATGGCATAAATTAGCAGAAAAAGATTTATATAAAATGTTTAAAGAGCTAAGCTATACCGATGAAATGTTTATTAAATTCCAAAAAAATAGATTTAAGAAATGTTTTTTATTTTTACTAACTGGCTTAATATTAGGATTTATAGATATAAAGCTAATCTTAATAGGAGTTATTTTAGCACTGTTTCAATGGACTAGCCTATATAAAAAAGCAAAAAGTTTTTATAATAATTCAATCTTTAAAAAACAATTAACATTTTCTAAATTTACAAGAATGTTAATACCTTATTTATTGCAATCTAATGCTACTCTATATAATGTTTTTAATAAAATGGTAGATAGACTAGAGGATGGTCATGTAAAAGATTCTTTAAAAAAACTAATAATCGAAATGAATGATAACCCAAATTCAGAAGAACCGTTTAAAGAATTTGCTTTAAGTGCATCAGGAACAGACCAAGCAGTTTTATTTATGACAACTCTTTATGATTATCAACAAAATACTTTTGATAGCTCTGTTGTCACAGAGCTTGGGAAAATGGCTAGTGAACAACTATTTAATGGAGTAGATGAAATCATAAGTTTTAAGCTAAGAAAATTTGATATGTTTCCCACTAAAATAACAATGCTTTGTTTACTAATTACTATGGGTTATCTACTAGCCATATTGGTTTATTTAGCTAAAGCAAATTTATAGTTTTATAATGAAATTAAAAATATTATTTTGAAATGAGGTGGTATTTTGATAGAAAGCAGTATAATGGCAAGTGTAAAATTATATATATTTGCTATTTTGGTTACATTTATAGTTTCTATAGGTATATTTGTTTTTGAAATAGGTCAAGTACATAATTATCAGAGTTATGTTGATACTCAAATTGAAAGAAATGGTGGTTTAACTGATAAGGCTATGGCAAATATAAATACATATAATGAAAAAAACTATAAAGGTAAATTCACTATAAATAGTGACCAGATGAATCAAAAATTTGCATATGGTTCTATTATTAATTACCAAATAGTAGGTAAATATAAATTGTTATTTTTAGATTTTGATACTCAAAGTTATCCAGTTAATGGGTCATCAATTTCACTTATAAGATAAATTAAAAGGAGAGATAAACATGTTAAAAAAAATTATATCTGGTGATATATTCTTAACACTTGCAGTAACTGCATTTGGACTAGCAGTAATAGCTACCTTATTAGTAGTAGTAGGAAGTTTATTTGTAAGTTAAATAAAATTAATTTGAAAGATACACAGTTAAAGACATAAACAATATGTCTTATTTTTATACAAGAAAATAAGAGTTTAAATAGGCTCTTAAATATAAATTAAAAGGAGATAGATAATATGTTAGATCAAAATACAGATAGGGCTTCTTGGGGAATGTTAGCTTTAGTGCTTGCAGGAATTTCAGCATTGTTAGTGAAATCAGGAGGAAATGAAATAGGTAATTTAGTTTTAAATAGTATAAAAGCATTATTTGTAGGTTAAGAAAATTTAATTTGAAAGATACACCGTTAAAGGCATAAATAATATGTCTTATTTTTATGCAAGAAAATAAGAGTTTAAATAGGCTCTTAAATATAAATTAAAAGGAGATAGATAATATGTTAGATCAAAATACAGATAGGGCTTCTTGGGGAATGTTAGCTTTAGTGCTTGCGGGAATTTCAGCATTATTAGTGAAATCAGGAGGAAATGAAATAGGTAATCTAGTTATAAGTAGCATAAAAGCATTATTTGTAGGTTAAGAAAATTTAATTTGAAAGATAAAAAGGGGATTAAATAAATAATCTCTTTTTTATCTTTTTGAATTATATACAAAAGAAAGGAATTAATAAAATGGCAAAACCAAATAAAAATGAATTAAAAAGAGCAAAGGATTTAGCGGAAACATTATTAAAAGCACAAGGAATAGACCATGATGAATGGTTATATGAACAGTATATTAAAATCCAAAGTGAAAGTGCAGATATTATTGAAAATGCTATGAAATTATATTTATCGCATCAAAATCAGGAAACTCAACCATTTATAGCTAATCAATTAGCAAATGAAGAAAATTAATTAAAAGAAAAGGTGGTATTTTTTTATGACACAAATTGTAAACATTATTACTTATTGTATTAAAGCAGTTCAGGTAATTGCGATAGCATGGGCTGGATTTAAGCTATGCGTATATGGGACAGCGTACATGAGAAAGAACGCTCAAAAGGTTGAAGAAGCAAAAGATGGTATGAAGAATGTTGTTGGTGGTTTAGTTGTTGTTTTAGGATGCCAAGCAATAGTACAGTTCCTAAAAAACGGAATGAACTTCTAATCCAATAAGGAGTAAAGTGAATGATCTATGTTAAATTTAAATTAGATAGAAAGTTAAAAAAACTTATATCCCCCAACAAAAAATACTCATTACAAGAAGCATCAAAATTATTATCTGATTTAGAAACTCATGCCAAAGATAATAACTATAAAGGAACAATAGAGTATTCTATTTTAGAAAATAATAATTTATTATTTAGGGATAATTATACGGCTCAAGAGGGAAAGCCGACTAATATTATTTTGCTTGTTAGAGAAACTTTAAATACTGTTTTTAAAGACCATCCTCAATCTCAAAAAGATTCATTACTTGAAAAACTCGCTAAATCAATAACTGATAATGCATCAGGATATGATTTAGAAAAACAACATCAATTAGATTTAAAACTTGAACAGGAAGAGCAAGAAAAAAAGAAACAACTAGAGTTGAAACTTAAACAGGAAGAAGAAGATAAAAAGAAGAAACTAGAGTTGAAACTTAAACAAGAAGAAGAAGATAAAAAGAAGAAACTAGAGTTGAAACTTAAACAAGAAGAAGAAGATAAAAAGAAGAAACTAGAGTTGAAACTTAAACAGGAAGAAGAAGATAAAAAGAAGAAACTAGAGTTGAAACTTAAACAGGAAGAAGAAGATAAAAAGAAGAAACTAGAGTTGAAACTTAAACAGGAAGAAGAAGATAAAAAGAAGAAACTAGAGTTGAAACTTAAGCAAGAAGAGGAAAGAAAGAAAGAAGAGCCACTGCCTAATCAGGTAGTGGTTGAAAAGGAAGTACAAGAAGAGCCAGCACCTAGTCAGGTAGTGGTTGAAAAGGAAGTACAAGAAGAGCCAGCACCTAGTCAGGTAGTGGTTGAAAAGGAAGTACAAGAACAGTCAGCACCTAGTCAGGTAGTGGTTGAAAAGAAAGTACAAGAAGAGCCAGCACCTAGTCAGGTAGTGGTTGAAAAGGAAGTACAAGAACAGTCAGCACCTAGTCAGGTAGTGGTTGAAAAGAAAGTACAAGAAGAGCCAGCACCTAGTCAGGTAGTGGTTAAAAAGGAAGTACAAGAAGAGCCAGCACCTAGTCAGGTAGTGGTTGAAAAGAAAGTACAAGAAGATATAGAAATAAAAAAGAAAATTAAAAAAGTGAACATAGAAAAAAAACAAGCTGAATTAAAGGTGTTAAAGGAGCAAAGGAAAGTAGAGAAAGCTAAAAAAGAGCTGATAAATGATATTAAGAATGACTTAAAAACAGAAGTTAAAAAAGACAAGTTATTGAAAAAATATATTAAATCAAATAAAAGCATGAAAAAATCAATGTATAAACAATGTAATAGTGGATTTAGTATTAGTAAAGCTTGCTTTATAGTTTGTTTTCTTTTAATAAGTTATTCCCTTTGTAATTCCTACATAATAAATAATAGTCAGGCACCTGCTTGGGTGATTGAAATTAATAGTAAATTTGAAGCAATTAAATCTATAATATTTAACTAGATAAACAGACTACTAATTTATTAGTAGTCTGAATTCATAAAATAGATAAAAGGTATTATTGTATAGAGGTGATAATTTGAATATAGAGTGCAATCAATGGAAGAAAAAAATTTTAAATAAGTATGTATTTTTAAGTATATATTTTCTTATAGTTATAGCTACAACTTTAGTGCTTAACTTTGTTTTAAATGCAGTTAATAGTATACCAACTTTAATAAATACTCTTAAAAATTTTACAGTAGAAAATCAGGTAAATCCTCTTTCAGTAATTTCTTGGAAGTGGATTTTTATTTTTCAATTAAAATTTTGGTTTATTTATATATTAGCATTTGCAATTATTACTGTTTCTGTATTTTTAAAGCTATATAAAGTTAATTCAGCATTTAAAGATATAAATAAAGGTACTAAGGGTACTGCTAGATGGACAACAATAGAAGAAATTAAGGAAACTTATAAACCCATTCCAGACAATGATAAAGAGTATGAAGGAGAATCAGGAATCCCAATTGTTCACTATGAAGATAACCTTTATGTAGATACTAATAATACTAATACATTAGTAGTGGCATCTACTCAATCAGGAAAAACAGAGTTATACTCATATCCTTCTTTAGATGTTGTAATGAGAGCAAAGGTAAAGGATTCAATTATAGTTACTGATATAAAAGGAGATATGCTTAAAAACACTAGAAAAGATTTTGTTAAATATGGATATGAAGTTCATGTATTAAATTTAATTAATCCATATTTAAGTATTGGATTTAATCCTCTTGAACGTATAAAACAAGCATATATAAAAGGTGATTATGCTAAGGCTGGAATGCTTTGTAATACATTTACATATTCCATATTTCATAATCCTAATTCAAAAGAACCAATGTGGGAAGAAAGTGCAATGGCTTTAGTAAATGCTTTAATATTAGCAGTTTGTGATATAAACATTAAGCAAAATACACTTGAAAAAATAACTATATATACAGTTGTAATGATGCTAACTGATTTGGGAACTAAATTTGATGAAGATGGGCATTGTGAGTTAGAATCTTTCTTTGAATCTTTAGAATCTACTAGCCCAGCAAGGTTACAATATTCAACTGTTAAATTTTCGGAAGGTAAAACGAGGTCGGGTATTTTTACATTAGCAATGGCAAAGTTAAAAAACTATACTTCTGAGGCTATTGCAAAAATGACAGCAGTTAACACCTTTGATATAGAGGAATTAGCATATGGAGAAAAACCGATTGCTTTATTTATAATATATCCTGATTGGGATGATTCTTATTATAATATTATCTCAACTTTTTTAAAGCAAGTATCAGCAGTTCTTGCTGAAAAAGCGACATTATCTAAGGAATCAACTTTACCAAGAAAAGTAAGACATCTTTTTGAAGAGGTTGCTAATATTCCAGCAATTGAAGGATTAGATAGAGCTTTAGCAGTAGGATTAAGTAGAGGACTTCTATATACATTAGTTATACAAAATGTAGCTCAATTAGAAGAAAAATACGGAGAAAGAATGACAAAATCTCTTTTGGGTAACTGTGGAAATCAAATTTATATTATGTCTGATGAAATGGAAGATGCAGAAGCATTTAGTGCAAAGTTAGGAACTAAAACAGTTGTAACAAGTGATAGAAACGGAGAAGAGTTCAGTATTGAAAAAACTATATCAGAAAAAGAAGATAATAGAGCTTTAATGATGCCTGATGAACTTAGAAAGTTGAAAAAGGGTGAATGGGTTGTACTAAGAACTAAGAAAAGAGAAGATTTAAATAAAAATAGAGTTCAACCAAATCCTATTTATGCATCAATGAAAGATGGAACACAAATGTTACATAGATATGAATATTTAATACACCGTTTTAATCATAAAATGACATTTGATGAATTAGGAATTGAAGCAGATCACCAATATATAGATTTAAAAAAATTAATTATTAATTTTGAAGATAAGTATAAAGAGGATGAAATTTACAATAGTAAAAATAGTGAAAAAGAGGACTGCAATATTAATGAAAATGAAAATATTGAGGTTGAATATAAAACTTTAATTACTGATTTAATTTCAACCGATAAATACGATTATATAAAAATAGTAGCAGAAAAATACTTATCGGATGAAGATTATCAAAACTTTATACAAATAAAATATATAGGAGAATTACAGGAGTTTTTTAATGCTCCTGATAAGATAGATATTTATAATAAAATAGAAAAACACCTTAGTTAAATAAAAGGGGGAGGAAACAACTTTGTCTGATGCACAAGTTATTGAAATACTAAAATCATTTGATGTACTTAAACGATCCTCGATATGGGCGGATGCTGGTAGATTTATTATGTGGTACATAAACTTAGGACTATCAAAAGTGGTAGATTTACTTTCAAATAGTTTAAGTGAAATTTATAGTGTAATGAATTTCTTTAATAGCAAACAAGTAAATGATTTTATAAATAAATATATAGTAGTAATTTTTGCTTTTGCATCAATTGCATTGGCAATATTAGGATGGAAAATTATAGTTAAGAAAGAAAATGATTTCAATAGGATTATTACAAATGCTTTAATTGCAATTACTATATTTGTTGTATTACCTTGGGGTATGCAACAAGGGGAAAGTTTAGTTAAGGCAGGCGTTAATTTATTAGATAGCAATGGGAATGTAAGTAGTTCAACTAAAATATTCAGTTCAAATATAACAGATTTATATTTAATTGATAAAAATGGATGGAAAAGTCCAAACCCACACCCTAAAAATTATATAAAAGACGATTCAAGTTTATCATTTTTAAGCATAACAGAAATAATGGATACAGGGGGACTTTTTACATCTACAAAACTATCAGATGATGGTACTAAAATTTTAAAACATAAAATTAATGATGCATCAGGAGAACAGAAATTAGAAGAGTTAAAATCACATCTTGTTTATGAAGATGAAGGATATTATCGTTACTCATGGCATCCATTTTATATTTTGATAGAATTAGGAACTATGGCTTTAGTTCTATTTTTTACATGCTTTAAAACGGCACAATTAATACAAGAATTAGGAATACTTAAAATTATTCTTCAAGGTACGGTTTTAACCGATATAGAAACAGGGCAGAGGAATAAAAAACTTATAGAAAAGATAAAAAATACATTTATTATTTTATATGTAATAATGCTTTTATTAAATATATATATTTTATTTATGGATTTTATAGCATCATCTAATATTTCAAAACCAACTCAATTAGTTATGATTTTAGCATCAGGAATACTAGTTATAGATGGTCCAAACTTCATAGAAGAGATGTTTGGTATAGATGCTGGACTAAAAAGTATTAGTAGGTCAATAATAGCGGCAGCTCAAGGAGCTAAAGGTATGAAAGATTTGGCTAGTGCAATTGGGAAAGGTGCATCAGCAGTAGGAAAAGCATCAGTAGGAGCATCAAAAGTTTTAGGAAAAACTGCTATAAATACATCAGCTGGAATTAAAGGTGCTCTTGATGGATTTAAAGAAAGCGGTAATAGTTCAAAAGATGGAAATTCAAATAGTTCACCGTTAGGTGGTATGTCAAATGGGAATGAATCACAAGATGATAAAGGAAATAGTCCATTATCGGACATTTCTAATAATAATTTATCACAAGGAGATACAGAAACTACAGAAGATACACCATTAAGTAGTAGGTTAAATGCCAGTGCATCACAGGATGTAGGAGCTACAGGAGATACACCATTAGGTAGTATGTCAAATGGTAGTACATCAAGTGATATGGGAACTACAGAAGATACACCATTAGGAGGTATGTCAAATAGTAGTACATCAAATGATATGGGAACTACAGGAGATACACCATTAGGAGGTATGTCAAATAGTAGTACATCAAATGATATAGGAACTACAGGAGATACACCATTAGGAGGTATGTCAAATGGTAGTGCATCAAATGATATAGGAACTACAGGAGATACACCATTAGGAGGTATGTCAAATGGTAGTGCATCAAATGATATAGGAACTACAGGAGATACACCATTAGGAGGTATGTCAAATGGTAGTGCATCAAATGATATGGGAACTACAGGAGATACACCCTTAGGAAGTGCATCAGGTGCTAGTATATCTAATAGTGGTACAGGAACAAACACACCATTAGGAAGTAAATCAGGTGCTAATACATCTAAAGGTAGTGTAGGAACAAATACACCAATAGGAAGTGTATCAGGTGCTAATACATCTAAAGGTAGTGTAGGAACAAGCACACCAATAGGAAGTGTATCAGGTGCTAATACATCTAAAGGTAGTGTAGGAACAAATACACCAATAGGAAGTGTATCAGGTAATAATACATCTAAAGGTAGTGTAGGAACAAGCACACCAATAGGAAGTGTATCAGGTGCTAGTGTATCTAATAGTGGTGTAGGAGCAAGCACACCAATAGGAAGTGTATCAGGTGCTAGTGTATCTAATAGTGGTGTAGGAGCAAGCACACCAATAGGAAGTGCATCAGGTGCTAGTGTATCTAATAGTGGTGTAGGAGCAAGCACACCAATAGGAAGTGCATCAGGTGCTAGTGTATCTAATAGTGGTGTAGGAGCAAGTACACCAATAGGAAGTGCATCAGGTGCTAGTGTATCTAATAGTGGTGTAGGAGCAAGTACACCAATAGGAAGTAAATCAGGTGCTAATGTATCTAATAGTGGTGTAGGAGCAAGCACACCAATAGGAAGTGCATCAGGTGCTAGTGTATCTAATAGTGGTGTAGGAGCAAGCACACCAATAGGAAGTGCATCAGGTGCTAGTGTATCTAATAGTGGTGTAGGAGCAAGTACACCAATAGGAAGTGCATCAGGTGCTAGTGTATCTAATAGTGGTGTAGGAGCAAGTACACCAATAGGAAGTAAATCAGGTGCTAATGTATCTAATAGTGGTGTAGGAGCAAGCACACCAATAGGAAGTGCATCAGGTGCTAGTGTATCTAATAGTGGTGTAGGAGCAAGCACACCAATAGGAAGTAAATCAGGTGCTAGTGTATCTAATAGTGGTGTAGGAGCAAGTACACCAATAGGAAATGCATCAGGTGCTAGTGTATCTAAAGGTAGTGTAGGAACAAGTACTCAAATACCAAGTTCACTAAGACCTAATACATCTAAAATATATAAACCAAGTACAATTAAATTACCAAAAGATGTAGAAATTAAACCGATAGAAAAACCTACAAGTAAGACTATTGCTGATATTGCAGTTTCAAAATATGCAAATATGGCTGAAAAAATATATAATTCACCTACATTAAAAGGTGCAAGAAATACATATCAAGTATCTAAAAACTCTGCAATGGCTTTAAAAAATAATAAGGAGAAGGATGATAATGAGAAGAGAGATTAGAGTACCTGAAGAAATACAAGCAACTGCAAAATGGTCTAAATTAACTGTTTTAGACGGTATAATTATAACCTGTAGTTTTGGTATAGGTTTTTTAAGTAAAGGGATTGTATTCCCTTTACTACAAATTCCTTATGTAGCTTTTTTCCCTATTGCACTTTATATATTATTATTACCGAGCATAGATGTTCCTGGTAGGAAAAACTATCAAGTTGCTTTAACTGTATTAAAAAAAGATAGAAATGTATATAAATCAATCGATATAAACAGTTTTATTAATGAAATAGAGGGGGAAGAAGATGCAATTTGATGCTATTAAAGTAAAAAATTCAAGTAGTAAAAGTAAATCAAGAAAAAATAAAAAAATTGAAAAAGAAATTAATAAAATAAATAAAGTTTATCCAATAGTAGGGGTAACGGATGAAGGATATATAAAGACAAAAATAGGGTTATATGAAGCCGTATTTGAAATATTTGACGTAAGGAAATATGACCTTTTTTTATTGGATAATTCGGAGATTGACTTTGTTACTGAAAATAATTGGAGGATGCAAAAATTATATCCATATCCATTAAAAGAAGTATATATGAACTTTCAAGAAGAAAATAAAGAGCAACAAAAATATTTTAAATACAAGATTGATAACACTGAATCTATAAGTCAATTAGAAGTGCTAAATAATGAGCTTGAAAAACTTAAATTTATTGAAAAAACATATGAAATGAGAGATACATATTTATTTGTGTTTGGAGATAATGTATCAGACTTAAATAAAAAGATTGATATTTTATATAGGTTTGATAATTTTTTAGAATTGAAAAAAACATCTGTAGAGAAAAAGAAAAAGATAATAGATAAACTAAATAATAGAGATTAGGGGGGAATATATTCATGGATTTAAACAAGGATTTAATGTTTATAAATGATACTCAACCTATGGGGGGAATTTCATTTAAAGATGAATTCTATAATAGAAAAGGTGATGGCTACGAAGCCTGTTTACATATTTATCGATTTCCAAATGTTCTTACTACATTTTGGTTAGATCGAATAACTAGCTTAGAAAATACTATTGTAACAGTAGATACTTTTACTTCACAAGATATAGAGTATGGAGAGAAAATAAAAAACTCAACAGAAGAAATGCGACAAAGGATGCATAGTGCCCAAAATACAAGTGAAGCAGATATTGCAAGTGTTGAATATGATACATTAAGAGCTTTAGGATATGCTTTAAATAAAGAGGGAGAAGTAATAAAAAAAATTCATGTAAGAATATTTGTAAGTGCTAAAACACAAGTTGACTTAGAAACTAGAATTAGTGAAATAAAAAAAGAAATAGATAGTGATGGATATAAAAGTATTGTTTACTTAGATGAACAAAAAGAAGAGTGGCAATCTAAATTTTTAGATTATAAAACTCAAAGTAATCTACCAAATAAAAGAGAAGGAAATGACTTACCATCCGAATCAATAGGACTAGGATTTGCACATAATCAAACAAGCCTAAAAGACCCTACAGGGGCATATTATGGATATACAAGAACAAGAGGGACTGTATATTGGGATATATTCCATAAAACAGCAAAAAGGTTATATTATAATTTATTTGTATCAGGTGATATGGGTTCAGGGAAATCTACTTTATTAAAAAGGCTTCTAAGAGATAATGCTTCTAAAGGAAACTTTATTAGAGGATTTGATAAATCAGGAGAATTTTTCTCGGTTATCAAGGATCAGGGAGGAAAGACTATAAATTTAGATGGAACAAGCGGAAGAATAAATTTATTACAAGTATTCCCTACAGTTACAAAAGAAGGTGAAAACGAAATAGACGTTGACGAGTCTGCTTCATTTAGACAACATGTATCAAAACTAAATATGTGCTATAGAATATTAAATCCCAATTGTTCTGATTCAGAACACCAACAATTTGATGAATTAGTATATGATTTTTATGTATCAAAAGACCTATGGGATTATTCAGGAACTAAAAGTATTACTAATTTAAAAGTAGAAGATTATCCAATACTTTCAGATTTTTATGAGTATTGTGTTTCAAGATATAATGATGAAAAAGATGAAAGATTTAAAGGGAGAATCGGAGATATTTCTAAATCTATTGGTAACTTAGTTAGACAGTACAGTGATATGTTTAATGGTATTACAACTATCCCTGATCTTGGAAATGAACAAATAGTTTTCTATGATATAGGCAATCTTTCACAACTAAAGTCAGAGATATTTGATATTCAAGTATTTAATGCTTTAACTCAAATTTGGGCTAATATGATGGTACTTGGAAGAAAAGAAAAGGAAGCATATGACAATGGATTAAAACATTGGTGGGATATAAAAAGATTTTTAGTAATGGTTGATGAATGTCATAATATATTAAATATACAAAAGGCATTTTCAGCAGATTATTTCGTGACATTTATGTCCGAAGCAAGAAAGTTTTTCGGTGGTTTAGTATTAGCTACACAACGTTTAGAGCGTATGTTTCCTAAAGCCACTAATGTTTCAGACCCTAAAATGGTGCTAGCGGCTAACAAATTATCTGAAATATTTGGACTGACCCAATATAAAGCAATATTTAAACAAGACCAAACTTCTATGGATTTAATTAAAGATATTTTCGGAAAACAAATGACCGAAAATGAATACTCAATCATACCTAATTTTAATCAAGGTGATTGCCTACTTTCTATTTCAGGAGATAAAAATTTAGTTATGCACTTTGAGGTAACAGAAGATGAGTTAAAGTTATTTAAAGGTGGTGCATAAGATGAAAAAAGATAATTTAAAAAGAGAAAAAAAGATATATTTTTTAATAGTATCAGTATTCGTAATTACTGGTACTATTTTTATTTTTAATAAATTTCATAATCATCCTAAGCCTGATAAGGATAATAATATAATAGTTAAAGACAGTATAAAATCAGAGGATAATTCAATTGATTTTAATAACAAGGAACAAGAAAATCTAAAGAATATAGTTAAAGAATTTATAAATACATATTATTCTTATGATAAAAATAACCCTCAAATAAACATAACAAATTCACAAAAATTTTTAACTGATGATTTCTATAAAGAGTTATTATCAGTTGATGATGAAAATACTAGAGTTCCAGCATATGCATATCGAAAAGTAACAAATATTGAATTAACTGATGCTGAAAAAGATGGTGAAAATTTTAGATATACGGCTTTAGTTAAATGTGATTTATTAGATGAAAATAATAAAAAAATTAGTAAGTTAAGAGTTGAATTTTGTATTGACTTAACCAAAGTAAATAACGAATGGAAGATACCTTACTTTACATTAACAGGACAAGGAATAGAAAAGTATGAGTAGTGCAGATTCCTTAGTACAACGTCATATAAAGAGAAAATTAAATAAAAAATTATTAGCTGTTATTTTCTCTTCTTTTGGTTTAAGTTTAATACTTGCATTACTACTTTTAGCTATAGTAGTAGGGATTATTAGTAGCTCTAATAGTACAAGTAATGATATAGATTACATACCAAGTTTAAATATTCCACCACAAGTAGAGAAGTATCGTTCAGTGGTTGAAATGGAATGTAATAAGAATGGAATACCTGAATTAGTAGATGTAATTTTAGCATTAATTACACAAGAAAGTTACGGAGAGTTAGCAGATATTATGCAATCTAGTGAATCGCAAGGGTTACCCCCTGGAACAATAACAGACCCTAATTTATCAATACAAGTTGGTGTAAAATATGTTGCTGGAGTATATATGGAAGCAAAAGAAAAGGCAACTAAAAATTTAATTGAAACAACTCTTCAAGGTTATAATTTTGGGAAGGGATTTGTAAATTGGGCTATAAAAAGAGATGGTGGATGGACACAAGAAAATGCAATAGAATTTTCTCGTATACATAGTAATGGAAGTCAACGACCTAATGGAACTTATAGGTATGGAGATCAACTTTATGTTCAGCATGTTTATAGATATTTAGCTCCAAATGATGGAAGTATTAGCAATGGAGGGACTAATACAGGTAGCCCTAGTGGTAGTGCAGTTATAGAAAAAGCAATTGCTACGGGAAGTACTCTTGTAGGTAAATCACCTTATGTATGGGGTGGTGGTAGAACTCCTTCAGACATAGCAAGCCACCGATTTGATTGCAGTTCATTTGTTCATTGGTGTTATGCTAGTGGTGGATTGAACTTAGGAAATTATCAATCTGTTGTTACTGATAGTTTAGTTACATTAGGAAAGAAAATAGAACCTAATAAAATAGCTAGAGGTGATATAATTTTCTTCAATACTTATAAATATAATGGTCATGTCGGCATCTATCTAGGTGGCGGTAAATTCTTACATGATGGTTCTTCTCATGGAGTTTCTATTAATAGTTTAGATGAATCTTATTGGAAAAAAGTGTTTAATGGAAATATAAGAAGGGTTGCATAGAGAATGTAATTAAAGGTGAAAAAGGTGATAAAATAATGTTAAAAGAATCAAAATTTAAAAAGAAAAAGGGAAGAAAATATAAACAAATGATATATATATTATCATTTGTTTTTTTATTTTTTATATCAAGTAGAATCATATTTAATGACCCTCAAAAGAACGAAGATACTCCATTAAGGAAGCCTGTTTCTTTTGATAACTTAACCGCAGAAATCGCAAATAAAAGATTTTATACAGATAAAAATTTACTTCAAGTAGGTTTAATAGTGAAGGAAACAAATAGTGATATGCCTTCAAATATTAAAGTTAATATCAAAGAAAAAACTAAGCAAGATGAAAAATTCAAAACAGAAATAGTAAAAGTAGTTGATGAATATTATGTTGTCTTTGTACATGACCTACCAAAAAAATGGAAGAGTGTATCATTGGAAGTAATTAATAAAAATGGAACTCAATCAACAATGAATTTAAATAGCAAACTATATGTTGCACATGAAAAATCAGAAGCAAAAAATAGTTTTAAAAAGCAAAGTTTAAGTGTTTATGAATCAGAATATATAAATATTTTGATAGAAGATACTCAAAAAAATATTAAAAATAATGAAGATTTAATCAAAAATAATAATAAAGATATAGATAAAATTAAAGAAAAAATTAGTAGTTTAAAATCAGATTTAGATTACGAAACAAAACAAGAACAAGACGTTACTAATCAAGAGATCAGTGAGAAAAATTCAAAAGTTGATAGTTTAAATAAGGAAATTTTTGAAAAAGAAAAAGAAATAAAAGAGTTAAAAGATAGAATAGAAAATTTAAGATTAAAGCAAAAAAAATTATAAATTAATCTTAGATTTTTATAAAAAATGGTTAAAAAAAGGGTGGCAAAAATCCCGAAAAGTGAGGAATTGCTAGTAAAAAACGGAACCGCACCTAAAACAAGTCGCACTGCGACTTCAACCGCTCTATGGTTGCAGTTTCTCTCTTATGCTCTTAATTTTACAGGGGGAGCTTCATCTTTAGTGAAGATTTCCTTGTAAAATTAAATGTTACTAACTAAAAATTACAATTAAAGGAGATTAAAATTATGGATACATTAGTAAATCTAACAATAAAAAATATTCCTATAGAAACAAATTTTATTTTAAGTGAAAAAGCAAAGAAACATAATATGTCAAAGAATAGTTATTTAATAAAATTATTAAATACTCATGCAATGTCAGAAGAAGTTGAAGGTTTAAAAAGTGATTATGAAGAGTTAGTAAAACAGGCTTTTGTTATTATACAAAAGAATACAGAAGTAATGCAACATATTATTGAAACGATTGAGGGGTAGTTTTTATGGAAAAAAAAAGTGTTAAATTAGCTGGTTATTCAGTTGATTATTTAGAAAAAGAAATGCAAATTTCAAATAAAAGTGCATCAAAAACTATTGAAAAAATATTTAAAGAACATGAACAATTTAAGCAGTTAATAATAGATAGAAATTCATTAGTAGAACAAATTTATGATAGGTTTAAAAAAGATATAAGTACTATTTTAGCTCGTACAGGTCATACAG
>NZ_CP079740.1 GCF_019916025.1 Paraclostridium bifermentans
GGGCTTATAAACTCCAAGTATTCTCTATTTTAATATCTGAATTTTTACTCATTAAATATTTTATCTAAAATTTTACTTTCATTTTTATAATTATGGTATTATGTTTAATATTAATTAGATTTTAAATTAATATTAGGAGGACATTTGATAATTGAGTAGCTTAAAGTATTTAAAAATAAGTAAACTTGTATCTAAATGTAAAAATGGAGACTCTCAAGCTTTTTCAGATTTGTATTCTTTAACTTATCAAAAGGTTTATTTCCTATCTTTAAATATTTTAAAGGATAAGTCTATGGCAGAAGACGCCGTGCAAGAAGTATTTTTGATTGTTCTAAAATCACTTGATAAGTTAGAATCCCCTGAATTATTTATAGCATGGATAAATAAAATTACATACAATTATTGCATTAAAGAGCTTTCCAAGGTGAAAAAATTTGGAGAGGTTCATTCGGATTATGTTTTGCCTACGATAAGCGATAATTCAAAGGGTGTTGATCCTATTGAATCATATATTCTAAAAGAAAGTAATTGCGAATTGATGAATTTAATTAATAAGCTTTCATCTATACATTCAACAATACTTATTTTAAAATATTTCGATGATCTAAAAATTTCAGAGATTGCATATGTTTTAAACATTTCTGAAGGTACTGTAAAAAGTAGGCTAAGTAATGCAAAGAAAAATTTATATAAATTATATTCTGAAGAAAGAAAAGCTAATAGAAAAATGTATGGATTTATGCTATTTGCGTTCTTTAAAAAGGCATCTAATGAAAACTTACTAAATTTAAATTCCTCAAAAAATATTTTGGGAAATGTATTATATAAGTCTCATTTTAATCTAGGTAAAAGTTTTAAATTCAAAATTAACCATAAACAAGGTATGTCGAAAACTATGGCAGTTTCACTAACTACCTCAATAGTGGTGTCTACTTCTGTTTTAGGTATTTATGAAATCACCAAATATGATTTTTCAAATGTAGGTAATTTATCTTCTAAATCTAATTTATTATATACTATAAATATATCAATAAGTGATACATCTAAAATTACAAATAATCCAGTTTTAGTAGATATTCAAGTAAAGGATAAGTCTCTAGTAAATGATTTGTATATTAAACTTGGTAATTCTGAAAAACTCTTTGGTAACTATGTAAATCAATCTACTTATAGATTTAAAATCACTAAAAATGGGGATTATAAGGTATTTGTAAACTTTAAACAACACTCTCCTCTAATTCAGGAATTTAAAATTAATTGTATAGATACAGAATCTCCAAATATTATAAACTACACATATGATAGTGATAAAATTATAATTAGCTTAAAGGACTCTAGTAGTGGAATAGATTTTAATAAGATTTATTTAAAAGATTCTAATGAAAAAATTTTAAATATCCAATCAATAGACAAAGATAAAGGTATTATTGTTGTAAAAATAAGTAATTTACCTTTATACTTAACTATATATGATATTGTTGGAAATAAAGCTGTGTATAATATAAAAAAGGTATAGGTTTCAAAATATATAAACTTAATGTATAAGGATAATTTAAAAATGAAAAAAATACGATGGATAATAAACTTACTACTTTTAATTATACTGTTGTTTAGCTCTTATAAAATAATAAACAAATTTGTACAGTATAATAAAGCTGATAAAGTATATGATAAAATTTACAAAATAAAAGAATCACAACAAGATAACAATGATAATTCAGTAGACTTATCTTATATTAATAAAGACTATAGAGGGTGGTTAGATGTAGATGGTACAAATATTCACTATCCAATAGTTCAATCAAGTAATAATGAGTTCTATTTAAATAAAGATATGGATAAAAATTATCTAGAGTCAGGATCTATCTTCCTGGATTACCAAAATGATAAATTTAATGATTGCAATACAGTACTTTATGGACACAGTATGAGGAATAGAACTATGTTTGGCCAACTGAAAAAATTTAAAAATGAAGATTTTTTTAATAAATATAAAACTATATCTATATCTGAGCCTGATGGTACTGTTTTAAACTATACAATATTTTCTGTGTATGTAACTGATTCTAGCAATGTTTACAATAAAACTTCATTTGCTTCTAAGGAAGATTTTAATAATTTTTTAAGTAAAATAAAAAAAGATTCTTTGTTTACATCTTCAGTAAATGTTGATTCATACGATAAAATTTTAACCTTATCTACATGCAGTTATGAGTTTGATAATGCTCGAATGGTTGTTCATGCAAAACTTAATAAATAGAAAAGCATACTTAAATATTTGAGTATGCTTTTCTATTTATTAAGTATATATTGTCGTCAATATATACGAAAATTTTATTTTTCGATAAACTTCACTTGAATTAGACACATAAAAAACATTTTTGAATATATTAATATTGTAGTTAAATAATTTTTTATAAACCTAAGTGATTATTTATACTATAAATTTATCATAAGTATAGGTGAAAAATATATGTCATATTCAAATTGTTGTGGTCATAACGATTGTAGACCTTGTGTAGAATATATACCTTGTTTCGGGCCTGCAGGACCAGTAGGACCAACTGCTACAAATCAATTTTTATCTTTAGGTGCAGGTTCTGCAGCAATTCTTGCTGTACAAACACCAATAACTTTTAGCTCTACTCTTGCTACTAATGGAACTGATATAGCTGGATTAAACCCTATAATATTAGCACCTAATCATAGTTACTACGTTTCATATAATATTAATGCAACTTCTACAGCTACACCAGGTACTCTTAGTGGTGTACTTTTACTAAACGGTGCTTCTATAACATCAAGTACTGCAAGTATTACTACTACAGGTATTGGATCTGAAAGTATCGCTGGGCAAGCTATAATAAGAACAACAGGTAATACAACGTCAACATTACAACTTGCAACAACTGCTTCTGCTATCAATATATTTACATTAGCAAATGCAGGTATTTCAGTAATAGAAATATTATAAAATCTTTTATATTTAATTTATAAACTTTATGTATTAAGGGGTTATAACTTACTTTTTAAAATTAAGTTATAACCCCCACCTATACTATAAATATATATTTATCCATTTAAATATTATGATTTTTACTCTAATTAGTATATTAACTACCAAAATTCATATTTAAATAAGATTTTGAATCATGCTAAAAATATACTTTTTTGTAGTATACTATATATCAAAAACTTTGTATTAACTATATTTTTAATTATAGTTAATTTTATAATATCCGTATTAGAAATAAAAGCAGTACAAAAACTAAATACTTACTTACATGAGGTTATAATATGAACATACATTTACATATTTTTATCACTACAATAAACATTTTAGTTTCAATGTTTATATTTGCTTTATATTTATATTTTAAGAAAAGTAGCAACAATCTCCTTTCTCACAATTATAATAATTACAGAGCTAATATATTTAGATCTATAATTTTAATTTTTTTAACAACTATTTATATATATAACTTTTATTTGCCCAAACATACAATTATGTTTACAATTCTTGAATCAAATCTATTATTAGTTGTTGCATATAGACTCAAAAATTTAATCTCTTTATAGCATATTAGCAAGTTAGCTAAAGTTCAGTATTTTTACTTTAGCCAACTTGTTTTTTAAATTAGATATTACAATTACTCTAATTTAAATCTCTAAAACCACAATCTATTAATCTTAATTATCAATTCTAATACACTTCTTTTTTATTACTTTAACTATATTTTTTATTATTGAAATTAAATAATTAGATTTTTTACAAAAACTTGTTGACCTAGTTAAAATTTTATTATACAATTTTATTGAAATTAATTATCATTATAAAATGAAAAGGAGAATCAAAAATGTTATTGATTTACTCACTGATATTTACAATAGTAGTATCATTATTTTGTACGTCTAGTATTAAAAAGCATTCAAGCTTATACTACATAATTGCTTTGACTATAGCTTTGCTAACTAGTTACATAAATCTTTACGGAGAAACATACAATATAGAGCTACAAGGGCCTCTACTAGCATCTTATAAATCATCAATGAAAGGTATTTTATCTGTATCTTTCTTTATTATCGTAATGTTTACAGGGGCTCTTGATAGAAAGTATGCTATAACTAAAAAACTATTAAGTATAAGAGCTCAATTAGCTATACTAGGATCTATACTTATACTTCCACATGGCTTAATATATACATATTTTATATTTGGAGATTTTGTTAAATCACTTACTCTTCCTGGATTATCTATGATTCATTTGACTATAGGTTTAGTTGCATTTTTAGTTATGATTCCATTATTTATTACTTCATTTAAATTTGTTAGAATCAAAATTAAGTATGTTAAATGGAAAAAAATACAAAGATGGTCGTACTTATTTTATGGGTTAACTTATTTGCATGTAGCTCTTATTCTTTTAAATAAAGATCATATAGATATATTAAAAATTGTTATTTATTCTACAATTTTTATAGTTTATACAATGCTTAGAATCATGAAATGCTTTAATGAAAAGAAAGTTAAATCAATGAAAGTATCAAGTATTTAGTTGAAGTTTTCAACCCCATTTTGAATAAAAAAAGGATGTCTTTTTTAGGTATCCTTTTTTTATACTTATTACAGGCAAATTGATGCGATTATTGCAGCCTGTGTAACTTATTTGAATTGTAGGACAAATATCCTACAATATTTATCCTACAAATTAAATCTATTTTAGATTTTGTTATCTAACTTAAATAAATATTTAATAATTATTTAATAATTATTAAATATTTTTATGTGTATTATTTTGTATTTGCTTTCAATACGTCCCAATAGTTTTAACTTTGTCGGACAAGTGTCATACATCGTTAAATGCGTATCAATTTTGATACATCTGTTTCAATCCTGTAACATATATTGATTTTAAAAATCAGCGTGCTATACTATAAAAATTAAGAGGGTTAAAATACAGGTGTTTGTGATATAATCACATTTGATTATTTTTTATGTTATTAAGAATACCTTCATAGGTAATAGGTTTTTACATATCATTCTTAAAACAGTTAAATAAAATATATATTAATAATATAGAAAATAAGTTTATATGGTATATGTCTTTATATAATTAGACTTATACCATTTTTTTTATTAAAATACTTCAAATAACCTCTAACACCTAGTATATGAATTGGCTTATAATATATCCGGGGGATTCAATTAGATACAAACCTTAATAAATATCTAATTGATTTAAAGTTATACAAATTTTAATACATAGAATAATTTGGAGGAAATTAAAATGGCAAATGGGAGTTTTAAGGGTCTATATACGTTTCAACAAGTAGCAGATATTTATGGGTTAGATAATTCAACGTTACGAAAACAAGTATCAAATGGAAAGCTAATCGACAATGTTGAGGTAAAAAAATTTGGTAAAACTTGGTTAATAACAGAACAATCTATGATAAAACACTTTGGTGTTGATGAATTTAATTTGTATATTGGTAAAATTACTTTAGACGATTTAGATGAAGTGAAACAGAAAAAAATTAAAAAGAAAATGGATAAAAAGTCTGAGTTAAATGAACTTAAAATAGGTATTTAAAAAGTATAAATATAATCTTTTTCATTATACAATTTTTTTCATAATGAAAAAGATTATATTTATTTTTTTACTCATTAAACTTTAAGGTATTGTAAAAAGAAATAGTTATATTTGAATCGACTTGAATTATGATTTATCTGAATCTAGATTAATAGATTTGAAATATAATAAATTTGTGTTAGATTTGTATATATGGTCATATAAATTTTATTAAAAAATCTAATTTAAAGTATTAATTTTTCTGTTTGCTAGACGTATATCTAATATACCTAAACAATTATACTTTTTATATAATTTAAATAGAATCAATTAAAACCCTATATTTTTATTGATAGAGTTATATAAAACCTAATTATGTTTTGTTTTAATTTTTTATACTTAATACAAGTAGAATTACATTTTACCCTCATTGTATTAAATTATTAAGATTTGTCCTAATTAGCCTTCTACACACTAACCTATATAAACGGTGGCGTATGAAGGTTAATTTGCTTATATACTATTTTTTTGTAATATTGAATTATATAATAAGACTTGTTCTAGTCAACTTCTCTATAATTAACATCTATTATTTTATCATTTTCTAAAAAAACATCTTCATTATTTCTTTTGTTTTTAACAATATATATTATAATTCCTATTATTAATAATAATGTCATAGTAACTCCTCCATTTTTATTATGTCTTAAATTTTCAATTTATATTATTGGTTTGCTATTTCTAATTCATTTTTTAATAAACCGGCTCCTACTGCTAGTATAAATGGAACTATCATTAAACTCCCTATTATTGTTGTCATCTTATTGTTCCTCCCTCATTTTGTATCCTATAATCTTATATTATCTAACTGCTTTACCATTCTATTGTTGGTTAGCTGCATCTAGTTCATTACTTACTAGTCCTGCGCCTACTGCTAATATAAACGGTGCCATCACTACACTGCATATTACTATCATATATAATTTCTCCTTCGCCTTTTTATATTTATTCTATACACTCAAATTAATTTTAAGTTTTATTGATTTGCCATTTCTAGTTCATTGCTTACTATCCCTGCGCCTACTGCTAATATGAATGGAACTATCATTAAACTCCCTATTACTATTGCCATCTTATTATTCCTCCCTTGTTTTTTATCTTATATTCTTATATTACATCTTTAATCTTAAACATTTCTTAAATATTTTAAACGTCTATTGTTAGTTAGCTACTTCTAATTCACTACTTACTAGCCCTGCTCCTACTGCTAGTACGAATGGAACTATCATTAAAACTCCTATTATTGTCATATATAATTCCTCCTTTGTTTTATTTGTTAACTCTATTATACATTTACATACTTAAAATAGCCTTTCACCAACCTTAAAGATTTCTTACATTTTTGATATGTTAAATTTATTATTATAATAAGTCTAAAAACAACAAAAATAGATATATAAAAGGAGCATCATTAATGATGCTCCTTTTATATATCTATTTTTGTTAATTACCGTTTAAAACATTTTCAATTGATTTTTTTAGTGATTCAATAAATTTATTTTGAAGTTGATTTGATAATTCTAATACAGATAGATACGGGTTTAAATCTTCTAATTCAACAAGTAAAAGATTGCCTTCTTCATCTCTGCATGCATCAATCCTTTGAATACCATGATCTATATTATTCCATTCAACAAACTTCATCGCAAACTCTAAGTCAGATGTAGTTGCATCATATTCTTTTAATTCCCATCTCTTTCTTTTATCCGGGGCATAAAGAGCATATTGAAACTCTTTATCTATATAGTAAAAAGACACTTCATATTCAAAGTTTATCGCTGGCTGAATTAATGTATTAAAATCATCCTTTAGAACTTTTTCATATAATTCTTCTTTTGTTACAAATTCCATTCCTATTGAATCTGCCCCATCTTTTGGCTTTATAACATATTTATCTACTTTAGGTAGTTTATTAATATTATTAATTGAATCTACAGTGCTGATTACAGGATATCCTAAATTAGTTAATTCAATCAAATAATCCTTGCCATTCATATCTCCCTTTCCATCAAATGAGTTATATGTCTTTAAATTATTTCTTTTTATTTTTTCTCTAAAATTATTATACTCTTTAGGAAAATTTGCAACAGGACCTGCATTTCTAAATATAGTTAAGTCAAAATCATCATTAAACTTATTCATATCTTTTGGATTGCAAATAACTAGGTTAAATTTATCTACTAATTTAGATGTTATAAAAAGATCTTCTTGATAGTAGTTTCTTCCGTTCGCTTTATAATATAAATCTGTTACGAATAATATTTTTTTCATAATAGCGCACTCCTTTTTAATACATTCTATCAGATTGAAAAATATTTACAATAAATTTTTAAAATTCAGAATTATTATTTCATAAATAATTAAATACTTCTTCTATTTTCATTTTTGACCAAAATTCTTGTTTATTTTAAGTTTAAAAAGTCAAAATAATTCCAATTTTTTTGACTTTTTTAAATTTAATGATGTATATATTATAGTGTTTTCAATATATGCATCATTAAATCCATTTATATTTTTTATATTCCTCTTAATTTTTAACTTTTAATAAATAATCCACTTATAAAATAATATATTGTTGCATTTGAAAAATTAATACATTAAGAGTTAAACTATTTTTTTAATGGGTAATATAAACATAAGCACCTTCTAATTTAACATAATAAAAAAGCACATAAAATATAGAGTCTATATTTTATGTGCTTTTTTATTATGACTTTATAGGTATCATTATCTTCAAAATAAATTCAGTCTCAGAAAAGTTCACAGCAACTTCTCCATCATACTTATCTACAGTTCTTTTTATACTTGCTAATCCTATACCATGTTCATATTTATTATATTTACTTGTTTGTATTCCCTTTTTTGTAAGGTTAATTTTATTTTGTTTAGTATTTATAATTTTTATTATGCAAAACTGTTTAATATAGGTTACTTTTACCTCTATTTTTCTATCAATACAACAATCTATTAATTTACATGCCTCTATTGAGTTATCTAACGCATTTCCAAATATGGAACATACATCTATATTACTTATAAACCCTAGTTTTGAGAAATTTATATTCGATTCAAACTTAATGTTGTATTTATTACACTCATGTATCTTTTGGCTTAAAATTATATCTAAAGTCTCATTCCCTGTATGAGAAATACTATCGAACATTCTTATTTCGAAACTTAAGTTATCTATGTATTTAATAATATCTTCTTTACTATTATAATTTTTTATACACATCATATGATTCTTTAAATCATGATATACATGCCTTAAGCTACTATGGACCTCATATATATTTTCATAATTTTTGTAATTCATTTGAGTCCTTTCATTTATAAGCTCTGTTTCAAGCTTAAGTCTATCAGATCTTCTAATTCTAGCTATAACTACTAGTAATGAAATAGTTGATAACATTAAAAGCATTGTAATTAATATTAAAAATACAATATTTAATTTGCTTAATATACTATTTAAAAAATTATATCCAAAAACTAATAATAAACTTAATATATTATAACTTATCGAAAGACCTATAAGAGCCATATCTTTTGGTTTAAACTCTAATGCCAATTTAAAGTATCTTAATAATACAAATTCTATTAAAAGTAATACTTTAGATAGTATAATTGCTTGAATTACATACCTTTTTTGATTTATTATGTAATTTAGATCTGATATATTGTTAATTGCTGCTATAGCCCCAATTGATGTAGTCTCTACAACCATTACACTTATCCAAAACAATATAGTCACTATTAGACATTTCACTAAAACTTCATCATATACTAGGTTATAGTATATGATTCCAAATATTATATATAATAAAATTCTAAAATTTCTAAATATATTTGATACACTTACCACTACTAAAATACAAATTAAAATGCCTATATACTGCAAAATCTTTATATTACTAATCTTTCTAATACTTACTACATCTAGTGTGCAAAAAAATATTATAAAATTCATAAATACTATTGAGACTTTAAATATGTCTCTAGTGTCTATACCTACTTTATTTAACATACTATATCCCCTAGAGTATTGGTTATAGCTAGTTTTAATCCTTTCGTTCTATACCTACTTACTGGTATTTTTATATGATCTATAAATATGTATTCTCCATCCATTGATTCAATTTCTTTTAAATTAACTAAGAAACTATTGTGACATCTATAAAAACTGTATTCTTCTAATATTCCTTCAATCTTCCTCATACTCATCCTTACACTATGAATCTTTTTCCTTGTATAAATTAATAAATTCGGTCTTTGAGTTTCAATATACAATATAGAATCTATGTTTATTCTATCTATATAGTTCTTTGTATTAATTGTTAAATAGTTACTATTGCTTCTTTTTACTTCTTTTACACAAGGTGTTATATGTTTATTTAATTTATCGAAATCTATAGGTTTTAATAGGTATCTATAAGCTCTTACTTCATATCCTTCTTGCATAAATTCAGAATAGGAAGTCATAAATATAATTTCTACTTTACTATCAAATGTTCTAATCCTTCTAGCTGTATTCATACCATCGATGCCATCCATTTGTATATCTAAAATCAAGATATCTAAATTATTAGGGTAATTCTCTAGTAGTTCTTCTCCAGATGTAAATTCATGTATTTCGTAACTCTGTACATTTGATTGTAATATTTCTTCTAAATATTTTCTAATAATTGACCTATAATGCTTTTCATCATCGCATATGCCAAGTACAACCATTTAAAAATCCCCCTAACATATTTTTTGTCATTACATAATATCTTATATCGGTACCTTTTTCTAGTTTTTAAAGATAATTATCTCATTTTAGTTATCTTTTAATTGTTAAATTTAATTAACTTAACACAAAAAGAAGTATTCAATTTGAATACTTCTTTTGTTAAGTTAATTAAATTTATGTTTATAACCCTAAAACACAACTATTAAAAATCTAAATATACCCTTTTCTATTTAGATTTTAATTAACTTTTATATACTTTTATCGACACTATGAGTTTGAATTTGAATTGAGATACTTAGTTCATACTTTTATGTATGTACTTATTTACAAACTATATAAAAAGTATACGTCTTAAAAAAACTTTGTTCAATGCTTTGTTGCATACTAGACCTTAACTTATGCATTTTAGATATTTTTTAATTAAAAGCTAAATTTCAACTAAATACGCAATTTTTAAATAGTATAATAATATGGAGGACTAGTGTCCTCCATATTGTTGGGGGTGGTAACTTGGAAAATAAGAAAGATTGGAGCTATGATAAAAAAATAAATTATATAATTACTCTACAGGAAAAAGGGCTATCAAGAAAAGAAATTGCTGAAAAAATGAGTTATACAAGAGTTGATACTTTAGATAGATTCATGAAAAAATATGGATATCAAAAATTTGATGGTAAATTCATTTTAACCATAGATAATATATATCCTAAACATAACTCAAACTCACTTATTTCAAGCAATTATGACCCATTTACAGTAAATTCAAATCAGCTATTTAATAATTATGAAATTCAAGAAAAACTATTAAATATAGTTAAAAATTACGATAAGATAATTAGTCTTATAAATAACTTTGAATCTAAGGAGGACAATTGTCCTATAGATGTAATCGAGGTAAAGACTGGCCTTCAAATAAATTTCAATAAATCCGAAGTTATAAAAACTACAATCAGATTAGATAAAGATATATGGAATGATTTTTCTGATTTATGTAAAAATAAATATTCTCATTTAAATAAACATGACATTATAAGTAAAGCATTTTTAGAGTTTATAGATAAATATAATTAATTTTATTAATATCTAACTTTTAAATGTAACACTAACTCAAACCTAATATAATCAATTGGTGACTGCATACATATATTAGTTGATAAAATAAGGAGGACAAACGTCCTCCTTATTTTATTTATAAGTCTATATTTATATATTTCGCTTATCATATCCCTTTATAATTATTTTAACATGACGATAATTATATTTAGAATCACTATTTATTTAATATAACAATGAGGTGACCCCTATGAGAATCGAGTACAATGACAATAAATCTATTTTTAAATTCAACTTTTTAAAAAACAAAGATTTGAAAAAGCAAAGTAACTTTTATTTTATTTTTGGAGTAATAATTTATATAATTTATACCATTAATACTTTAAAATCTTATACTATAATAGATGGAAGTTTTGAGGTGTTTTTCATTAGCTTATTTTTTAATTTTATATTAATGATTTTAACTTTTATAATTTTTCATTTAGTCTATTTTACAAAATATAATAGTGAATTTATACCTACAAATACTACTTTAATTATTACAATAATTACTTTTCTGCCATCTGTAGTATTATTGTTTTTATCTATTTGAAAATTCACATTTATAAAATAATCAGCATATATTTAAAAGTAATTAAATATACATTTAATAGTGTATTTAATAATTATCTCTAATTTTGAAAGAGACTTGTTATCACGAAATAAGTCTCTTTTTTCTATACTTAAATAACATTTTCAACATTAAATTAATAAATTAAAAAAATAAAAATGAGGTGTTAGTGTAATGTTTTTACTAAACTTTATAGGCATAAACTATTCAAACTGGCTCTGGATTGATTATGCTTTATTTGTATTTGCTATATTTATAATATTAAGTGTAATTTTCTATTTTGGTAATGGTTTCTATATTGTTTTCAAACAGAAAAAGGCTTCTAAAAAACAAAATACCAAATCTAATTAATTTAAAACTGAATTATATAATAGTATTAATATTTTATTTTTAAAGAGCTATATTTTTAGCTCTTTATTTTTAATCTTTATAAATAGATTAAATTAGTATTTAAAAATAATTTAATTAATGATAAAATATATATTAAACTACTATTAAATGTATATTTAATATAAAAAGGAGTAATAAAAGTGGCTAAAAATCAAACAATTTTAACACATATGAGCTTTAAGGGTGGTAGTTCCAAAACATGTTTAAATCTAAATTTTATACATCAATTTTGTACAAACTATCCCCATAAAAAAGTATTGTTTATAGATGCTGATCCTCAATCAAATGCATCAGTATTTTTATTAGGAGAAGAAGTAATTCAATCCAATATATATACTTTGAAAGATGGGTTAGAAAGCAATATTGAAATAGATAAGTTAATTATGAAATCTCCGCTAAGTAAATTTCAAAATTTAGATATTATAGCAAGTAATATAGATATGGTTACTCTTGAATTAGTTCTTAATACAAAAGCCGGTAAGGAATATACTTTATTGAATTACTTAACTGACGATAAGAATATAGATGTTTTTTCAGAATATGATTTAGTATTATTTGATTTAAATCCTGCTATATCTGTTTTAAATACAAATGTATTTATATGTTGTACAGATATTGTGCCTATAATAAACTACGGATGTTATAGCACTCTAACAGGTTATGATTTGTTATTAAAAACCTATGGAGATATAAAGAAAGCTCTTAGAATAGATAAAGATGATATAAGAAAACCAGTTATCACTAAATTTGAAAAACAAGAAAACAATAAAATAAAAATGTGGTTAGAGTGTGCTACAGAAAAAGGAATTTTAGGAAATACATTTAAACAAACTATGAGAAAGTCTGTTCACTATGAAAACTCAATATTATATAACGAATCGATTAGTGAGTATGTGAAAGTTAAAGAAAGAAAAATAAAAACTGATATAGGAAATGAAATTTCCGACTTAATAAATGAATACATAGAAGAAGGTTTAATAGTTATTTAATAAAAATTTTATAATTATTAAAAATACATTTAATCAATATTAAATATTTATTAAATATTAGGAGAGAAAGCTATGAATATTGAAAATCCAATGTTAAATAAAAAAAGCAGTTTATTAAACATAAAACAAAAAGTAGATGAAAAATCAACGGGCCAAGAATTTATTGAGAATAAAAATACTGATATTAATGTATTTGACTTAATAAATAAACCAAAATTAAAAGAAGAAAAAGTTATGATTGGAATTAAATTAAAAAAGGAAATCGCTGATAAGGTTAAATCTTTTTCTTATGAAAATAATATGACTGTTTCTCAAGTCTTAGAAGATATCGTCTGTAAAATGTTTGACTCAGTTGAACTTAATGTAGATGCCTTAACTGCATATGAAGAGAAGTATAAAAAAAAATCAAAGAAAAATAAAAAATAATTAATAAATGTATAAAAAAGGGAGGACAATTGTCCTCCCTTTTTTATACATTTATTAATCTAAATTAGATACTTTACTACTCTTGTAGAAAGTTTTTATTCCATTGTTTTTTATCTTGCTATTTCTTGGAGCTTGAAAAAACAATAGTATAAAAGATAATACATCTACTGATGCTCCTGCAGCATTAACAATTTCCAAAATTAAAATAATCATAGGGTTTACCCCTAATAAGGTCATTATAATTGGCATTACAAATGACAATATTATAAATGGCATTATAGTTACTATCAAGTATCTATTTCTACTAATTATTTCTTCTGTATAAACAAAACCACCCCATAGTTTTACTGAAATAAATGTTGATTTAGAGTTTGCAAAGTTTGGAATACATACTAAATGAATAACTTCATGTAAAAATATATACATATATATGTATACTATATATACAGGCTTAATTGTAAAAACAAATTTTCCATCATAAAAAATAGAGTTTATAATTGTCAATAAGTCTTTATTTATAAGCTTAATAAAAAATATACATAAATAAATATTTATAATTGATATAGGTAATGATATTAGAGTTGCTGTCACTAAGTTTCGAGGTTCTTTTAACATTTTCCAACCAGTACTAAGCATGTCCTTATTTAAATTAATATCTGTATCTGGTATTTTACTTATATACTTCATAAAAATTTCCTTTCATTTACATGTATGCGTATTCTATATATACTTATTTTACATCACTTATCATTTTATTGAACTCTTTTTCTGTAAATGATCCAACATGCTTTTCACCATTTAAATAAAATGTAGGTATAAAATCTATCCCAAGATCATCTCTTTCAGACAGAATATGTTTTTGCATCTCAACTCTATCTTTTTTAATAGCACCTAGTTTAAAAAACTCTTCAACATCTTTCACGTTTTTCATTTTACTCCATGTTTTATAATTATCCATTATATAATCTACCGTTTCTATTTTATCTAAGTTATCAATTCTGTTGAATATAACATCATCATACTTAAACTTTTCAAAATCAACATGCTTTACTACATAATATATTTCACCATTTTTAATTTTATCTCTTAATGTATCTCCTATATTTTCATGTAACTCATAGCAGTCTATACATTGAAAACTCATGTATTCTACCAATTTTATTTTGGCATTAGGGTCTCCATATGCTAGTCCATACTTTGTATCTATAGTTTCTTTACCTTTAGAGTATATTGAATATGCTGATATACAGATTGTAATAAAAGCAATAAATAAAACTAATTTAACTACTCTTTTCTTATCCATTTGCCCTCTTTCCTTTTTCATAGAAATTTTTACAAAACTTCGTTCTTGAAACTATGAATACTAATCCAATAAGTACTATATATAAAACTATGTATATCAAAACTAAGTTTGAACTTATGTTTAATTTGAAACTACTTTGTGCTATATCTAGTACAACTCCACCATTAAATAAATTTACGCTTTTGTTACTTATCAAGGAATATAACAAGTAAAAAACTATACTAAACGGTATAAGTATAAAATATGCAGCAGATACAATTCCTAATGTTTTTTTCATTTTATAGCTCCCTTCATTAGTTTCTTCATTAGAATTTTTCTAAGTATTCCTTTCCCATCTTGTGTAAAAGGTAATAGATTTATTACATTAATTGCAAATCCTATTCCTAGAGTAAATATCATTACACTTTGTATTTTTATTGAAATTACTATTATTATGATTCCTAAAACGCTTGGAATCAATGGTCCTAGTAAAATAGATAATAAACTAGATTCTGTATTTACCTTAACTATGCTTACAGTAAATCTTCTTGCTAATATGTATCCACGAAATTCCTGATTTTGAATTTTACTAACAGCTATATGAATCCATTCATGCATAACAAATCCACCTATAATTGAAAGTATAAAAACCAAGTAGCAGTCAATGGCATAATTTATCTTCTCATTAAACTCAGATACTAAATTATGTTTAAATAAGTAAATAGTTATAAAAGTAATCATCCACATTACAAACAACTTTTTTGTTACTACATAAATCAAAAGAGTCAAAGATCCAAATTTAGATTCAGAAACAGAGTATCTTTTCTTATACACATATTGAAATATACTTATGTTTAAAAATAAAACTACTATTTTATTCCCTATTACCTTACTTTCAACTAAGTTTTTATCTTGTAAATTGCTTAATATATTTATTACATCTCTTTCTAATACAGTCTTTTTTACATTATACTTTTTGAGTAGCGCTATAACTATGTCATCTATAGTGTTTTTGCCATTAACCAATTTTAAAATTTCATAAGCAACCCCATTTAGTGTAATGCTTTTATTTAAATCCTTATCAAAAATTAAATTTTCATTTAAATCTACGCTATTAGGAATAATAAAAACTGTTTTTATTTTTAATAATTCTTTTATCTTTTCAATTAAAAATGTAAATAGGTTCATCTAATCTCTCCTTTATAAATTAAAATGTATTATTTAAATATAAATTTAATCTAACTTAGAATTTAACTTATAAAGCTTTGGTATCATCAGCGTTATAGCTACTACAGATATTAAAATAAGTTGATATATATATGCACCACTAAATGTTAGTGATATTATAGAAATCAAAATACATATTGCCGCAAAAGATAAAAATACAATTATATTTGAAAATGGCTCTTTTTCTCTAACTGGAATTACAATACCATATGTGTAAATCACTATAACCCCCATTGCAGTATACATTAATCCACTTTTAAATAATTCTATATTTATACCTAAATATGTAAATACGATGAAAAATAGTATCGTATATAGCAATATTCCAATAATAAGATTCCCTATTAGTTTCCCATAAGAAATTAACTTACTAGAAATAGGAACTATATTAGAGTAAATAGTGAAATTTCTATCTTCACCAAATGAACTTAGTGCGAATATTGAACAAAAACTTGATAAAATTAAATTAGCAATTGTTTTGTCTATAGTGTTTGGATCCAAAAACCCTACAGATATAATTATGCATATTAATACAAAGAAATTTGAAATATTAGTCTCACTTCGTACAATATGTTTAACTTCTTTTATTACAATCCATAACATTTTACCTTTGTATTTTGGTATATATTTAAAAATCATTAAATTTCTATTATCAAGTTCAATTCCAGCAAATATAATCGTTATTAATATTCCTAAAATCAAAATTATTCCACTTAAAGTCAAACCAACTTTTGCATCTTTATAGTTAAAATATCCATATCCCAAACACATATCTATAACGGGTAATAAAATATTTACTATTGATACCTTATATGAGTTACTTTTAACTAAAAGACTATCTAGGTTAATTTTACTAACTAAATAAATAAACGTATTTATACCTAAAATAATTGAGGCTAATTCTCTGATAAATTTTTTATGTGATATAAAGTACAGTAATCTAATTATTAATAGATAAATAATATTTAATAAGAAATATATCAATAATGATTGCAAAATTACAGATATTAAATATATAATAATAATTTTTATATTAACCTTGGATCCGATAAATGATGGTAGGTGAAAAAATGTTACATAGCATAGATTGGTAATAATTATAAAAAATAATTCTTGAATTGTTTGTGCACATATCTTTTCTTTCTTTGTAAGAGGTAACCATTTTATTATTTTGCTATAATTACTGCTATCATTGTCTGAGTTAATTAGTATTATGTATATAACAAAAGTAATTAAAGTTACATTTAACATACTTGAGGAAATAAATGAAAAAAGCATACTTTTATTTCCGCTAATAATAGCATTAATCATAGGCGAAAATATCTTATACGATATAATAGCTCCTAAAAGAATAAAAAATGGGACTACAATAGATATAAAAACAAAGTATTTTTTAATTTTATTATATAAACTATTTTTAACTCCCTTAAGCATTGTTGTTAAAATTAGAAATGATTTCTCCAATCTCATTTTTTCTGTCCTCCCCTATAGCAACTTTCATAAAAACTTCTTCTAAGTCTTCACATTCAAATTCTTCTTTTAAACGATGACTTGTGCCCTTTGCTACAGTATTACCTTTATAAAGCATTATTACCTCATCCGATAATTCCTCAATTAAATTTAAATCATGTGAGCATAATAATATACTTCCTGAGCTTATAAAGCTCTTAAAAAGCTGTTTTGTTATTATAATTGACTCTATATCTAACCCCCTGAAAGGTTCATCAATAATTATTACCTCGCTTTCTAATGAGAAAGCAACTATTATCTGAATTTTTTTCTTCATTCCATGTGAATATTCTTTTATCAAAATATCTAAAAAGTCTTGCATATTATACAGTTGAATTAATTTTTTTAATTTATCACTTTTCTTTATAGAGTATACTGATAAAATAAAATCTATATATTCTCTCCCAGTCAAAGATTCCGGTAGTATCAAGTCATCTGGGATGTATCCAACTTTCTGTTTAAATTCTAGACTATCATTTTTATAATTTTCATATAATATCTTACCTGTATCTCTTTTGATAGTCCCTAAGATTAAATTAATTGTTGTAGTCTTTCCAGATCCATTAGGGCCTACAAGCCCTAAAACTTTATTTTTATTTAAAGAAAAACTGAGATTTTTTATAGCAACAATTTTATTGTTATAAGTTTTTGTCAAGTTATCTACATAAAGCATAGTTTACACATTCCTCCCAGTACTTAAATCAATTTATAGACTTAGGTGTCCTAAATTTAAATCTTTATCTTTTGTTATAGTTTTAAATTTTTTAGTATAATTTTAATAAATTAAAGTCCTATCTATTTACACTCTATGTTAACGTTAAGTCCATTTTCCCACTTAACTCCACCAGTAAAACTTCCTTTACCTTGAACTAAACACCAAATTGCAGCTCCTAAAACAACAGTAGCTCCTAATGCTAAAAGTACTGCTACGAAAACTAAAAACCATGCTTGTTCCTCAGTTATTTCAAAATTATCACACTCTATTACAGGTGCATTGTATTGTATTAATTCCATTTCCCAATCTCCTCCTCTAATTTAAATAGAACACCTAAGTCAAAAGACATTGTTAGATATTTGACAACCTTGCCTTTGTATAAATTGTTGCATATCAAAAAATCGTTTGCAATATTCAGTTCGAATAATGTCAAAATTTTTATATAATTTAATAAATTGAAATAAGTAAACGTGTTTAGTTAATCTACTATATATACTGTGTACGAATATTGGAATTACATAATATTCACTTTCATGATGTAAGGATATTTTGGAAATAAATTTTTATATTTTGTATATTAAAAATCAAATAAGTCTATTTTTGTTGAAATTTGCTTAATTTTATATTTTTTTGTCATTTTCTTCCCTATTAGCTAACTTTTTCTCTTTTCTAAAACTTAAAGTTCGGATGAAATTTAATAATATTTATCCTAAGTATTAAAATAAATATTGTTGTAAGTAGTTAATTCTAACCTATATGTTAAAACTTTTAAAAATACTTTATATTTAAATCTTAATCTAAATATATGCTCATTTTAATCCAATTTTATTTTAATTCACTCTATTTAAATTGATTTATTTTACTTAATCTGTATAATAATTATCAATCTGAGTTAACTACAAATATGTAAAGGAGTTCATAATGGTTTTAATATCCTTATTCCAAATCTTAAGCATTCTGTTATTAATTAATGTATTTGTAATTATATTTATATCAATTTTTAAGTTTTTAAAATCTAATAATCAGATTGATATTGAAATCAATAAATTAAAAGATAAGGAATAATATAAAGTTTTATATTGTAACTAATTTTAATTAGTTTTTTTTTATTTATTATAGTAAAATTTTACTCAAATCAATATTAGGAGGATTTAAGTTATGGAGAAAAAACAATATGTTTGCCCTAAATGTTCAAATACATCTTATGAAAGTGATCAATTTCAAGCTACAGGTGGAAACTTTGCAAAAATATTTGATATCCAAAATAAAAAATTTATAACTATAAGCTGTACTAAATGTGGATACACTGAACTTTATAAAAGTAATACATCAGATGGATGGAATATTTTAGATTTTCTTATAGGTTAATATATCAAATTCAAATAAAAAAAGGATATTATTTACTAATATCCTTTTTTTATTTGAATTTGATATTAAATTTCTCATTTTATTTTATAAAAATTACAGTTTTTTCGATCTTTATCTTCCGTTTTTAGCTAAATTTTCTAAATTCCCATATATTTACCCATTTTGATGTGCAAAAACTTTCTCATAGGCGCTGAGAGGTTTTTATCTATATGTAAACTTTATTCTTTGATAGTTAATATTTCTTGAAAAAGATTTTTACGTAAAGTTAAAAAATATATTACTAATATTTATAATTAAATTAATCATCTAAATAGCAAAATAAATATGTCATATTGATAATATATTTTGATTTAAATAGATTAGATTAGAACAGAAAAGTACCTTTACTAGTCTTTACTATTATTTAAAATAGTATTTAATAGTATTTATAGTATTTAAGTAGCAGTGAAAACCTTGAAATCACTTATACTGAAGCGATTAAAAGTGTCAACTTGATAGTTAAAAGTGTCAACTTGATAGTTAAAAGTGTCACTTTGATAGTTTTTATATGTCAACTTGATAGTTAAAAGTGTCAACTTGATAGTTAAAAGTGTCACTTTGATAGCATTAAAAGTGTCACTTTGATAGCATATTAATATAACAAAAAGTTAATACTGTTAAAATACAGTGTCAAAATTGAAAAAGTGACACTTTTAAATTATACATATGATATACTAGTTTTAGTAGTTAATAGAATTGGGGGGTATTATGAGTAATTTAACTGATATAGAAAATCCAAAAATACTTATGAAGAACAATGTGCTAATACAATCTAAATATAGCTTAACATTGAATGAAAATAGAATATTTTTGTTAATACTTTATAAACTTCAAAAAAACTATAATGGATCAATGCATTGTGATATTCATTATGATGAATTTAAAGAAATAATAAAAAGAACGAATGATAGAACTGTGAAAAAAATAAGTAGCTATTTAGAAGGTCTTATGAACAAAAGTATATTTTTCATTGAAAAAAAGAGAAATGATAAATTGATTTGGGGACAATACAATTTTATATCAGGATACCAGTTTGATGAAGAAACTCAGATTTTTAGAATCGAAAGCCCCAAAAAAATTTATACTCTATTAGACCAATACTTAAAGACAGGATATACTCCTGCAAACTTAGCTATACTATTTAGTTTGAAGAATTATAATGCTCAAAGATTATATGATTTAATAAGAGTTTGGTCAGGAACTAAACAAACTATAAATTATAAAATTGAGGATATAAAGATGTATTTAATGCTAGAAGATAGTTATCCTCAATATTCAAATTTTAAAAGACGTGTAATTTTACCAGCAATAAAAGAACTAAATGAAAGTGGGTTTTTTGAAATAGATATAAAAGAAAACAAATCAGGAAGAAAAGTTGAATCAATAGATTTTATAGTAAAAGACTTAGACAAGAGAAAGTACTTCTCTAAAGATGATGTAATTGATCAAATTGGGGAGTCTAATATTTATGAACAATCAAGTGTACCTGAACCATTTGAAGAAAGTAAAATAAATTTAAAATTAGAAAAATCTATTTTAAATAGAGAATTTTTTGTTCCAGATGAAACAGTTTTTACAAAAGGAACCTTAAGAAGTTTTAAAATGGATTTCGAAAATATAGACTTTAAAAATGATTATATGAAAAAAGCATTTGATGATGCTGTTATGATAACTCTAGATAAAGACGATGTTGAAACTATAAAAGCCGTATCATATAAATTCTTTAAGGGAACCTTAGATAATAAAATTTTGGAGTACAAGAAAGAGTATGAAGAAGATTTAAAGCATAAAGAAGAAATGGATTTATTTTGGTAGTCTTAAAATATGTCAACTTGATAATCACACTAAAAGTTTAAATAATAAAAAATATATATATTAAACATTTCAAGTATAGTAGAAATAGTAGACAAATAAATCAAAATGTGTCATATTGATAATTTAAAAAAATTATTATGTATCAAAACTTCAAGTGAAATGCTAAGTGATTGAAAATGCTAATGTTTAACTGTTTTAAATTATAATGATTTAAAAAAATTTTTATATAAAAGCAACACATTGATAATTAGAATTAAAAAGCTACTGTTTTTTTATTAAAAACAGTAGCTTTTTGATTAACTATAGCTATTTAACATCTTCAGTATCATCAACATATTCCAAAATATCTCCAGGTTGACATTCCAATATGTTACAAATACTATTTAAAGTTGTGAATCTAACAGCTTTAGCTTTATTATTTTTCAAAATGGAAAGATTAGCCATAGTGATTCCGAGCTTTTCTGAAAGCTCAGTAGAACTCATTTTTCTCTTTGCCATCATTACATCTAAATTAACTATAATCGCCATAATATCTCCTTATATAGTCTTATCATTTTCTTCTTTTATTTCAATTGCCATAGTGTATAACCTACCTAGCACTAAACTTAAAAATCCTATAGCTAAAGAAATAAATGAAACTAAAATAGCTGGAATTATGTTAAGTGCATAAAAGTAAACATTAAAGAAGTAGCATAAAAATAATTGTACCACATTAAATATCAAAATTTCACTAAAAGCACATATTGATATGGTTTTTAGATGATAAGGAATTTGCCTTGAAAAAGGATCTTTGTTAGCAATTAAACTGCATAATTTTTTCAATGATATCAATGCTATTAAATAAGGTACAGCACACACATAAACTCCTACAGATAAAATAATAGGAATATTCGAGCCAACTATTCCAAAGTTACTTTTAAAAAAGGCTGTAAACCCAAGGGGCAAGAATAAAAGCAAACATATTGTTAATGTTATTCCTAGTAAAACAATATTATTTAAAATTTTTGAACTAATGTTTTTTTCCATAATTATTACCTCGTTTTTTATTTTATGTTTTTTATTTTTAGTATTTTTGAATTAATATTGCATAAAACTAAACTAAAAAGTCCTACAAATAAAGAAATAAATGAAATTAAAACTGTTGGAATTACATTTATTGAATATAAATAAATATCAAATAAATTACACAAATATAATTGTACTATATTAAATACAAAAAATTCACTAAAAGCACATAATGATATTGTTTTTAATAAATAAGTAGTTTCCCTTGAAAATGGATTTTTATTATATATTAAACTACATAATTTTTTAAGTGTAATTAATGCTATTAAATAAGGAATTATGCATATATAAACTCCGGTTGAAACAAATAAAGATATATTCCCACCCACTAATCCCAAAGTATTTTTAAAAAAATAGTTGAACGATAAAGGTATAAGTAAAAATAATATTAGAGTTATAAATATACCTATTGAGACAATATTGTTTAAAATTGTTGAGCTAAAATTTTTATTCATTATTTCATATCCTATTTTAAAATATATCTATTGGCTAATATGTTTTTTCTTAAATAGAAATAGCATAAATTTAAAAATTAAGGCTAAAATTCCTATGAAAGAAAATAACCAGAATGTAGGTATTAAGAAAAATGGTTCTATAAGAGTTCCATCTGTAGCAACTTCAGATCCTATAATATTGAAAATTACTAAGCATCCTATTGCTATTAAAAATGGTATTGAATATAATAAATTTTTTTTCATTGTAGACTCTCCTTTAAATTTGCTTTAATTAAATTATAACATATAATTATAATAAATCAATATAAAATTATTGTTTTTCGATAAAAAAGTATTCTTTCGGAATATTTAGATGAAAATTTAATAATGAAATTGTATAAAATATTTTATAGATTTTAATTAGATGCTTATGGTAATTAAGGTTAAATATTTACAATCATAAATAAAAAAGGATCTAAAAGATTATATAGTAAAAATCTTTTAGATCCTTGGTAAAATGTATAAAAATAATATTGATTAATTGATAGATTTAACTTATATATTCTAAAGTAATTAATCATAATAACCATTAATTACTTTAGAAATAGTACATATACTCCAATTAGAAATATTACTTATTTCTCGATAGGTATATTTTTTCATATTAAATAATTCTTTTATTTTGTCTATATCATTTTGAGATATTTTTTTGCTTCTAGGTTTTAAATTTGGATTAAATTCCTTAAGTTGATTTTTTAACTTGGATATTTCTTGTACGGATTCTTTATAATATCTTCGCCATTCATTGATAAGATCTTCTTGCTTTTTGACTTCAGATTTTAACTTAAGAACTTCATCTTCTAATTTTACAACTTTAATTTCAAGCCTAGTTTTTTCAAATTGAAGTTTTTCAACTTGCTTTTTATTTGATAAACTTATCATAAAAAAACCTCCGTTAATGACCTACTTAACATTAACTGTAGTATATTATACAAAAAAATCAACTATTTTTTGAGAAAACTAAAATTATCTAAGTTAACTAGCTAAATAACGAATAATTCCTAGTTGAAACAAGTATTTAAAAATATTAAAGGTTTAAATAACTAAGTGTAAACTAAAAAGTTCAATTGAATACATTATTAATATAATTTTTAAGATGTTAACTTTATTAATATAACAAAATTATGCAGAAAGGATAGATTGACACATGAAAGAGAAACAGAAAGAAGAATGTTCTAAGATAATAAAGGAAATTTTATTTACAGAGTCTAATATAAGCAAATCTTTTGACGAGTTATTAAATAAGGTTATAGTAAATGAATTTGATTCTATATCACACTACAATAATAAACTAAATTTAATAAAAGATATTTTAGGTTATTATAATGAAAGAACTTATCTAGTTCAAAAAATTTTGAGTGACTATTTAAACTTAATTGAACCTTCTCAGGAGTTTAAAGATTTTAAATTTAAAAGTGAAAATACGCATAAAAACTATATAAATACTGATTTAGAAAAGTTAAAAGTTGATGATGATTATGAAATAATAGATAGATGCAAATCAGATTAATGATTGCTAAATTAATTATCTCAGCAAAAATCAAGAATAAAAAAAGATTAAATATACATTTAATCTTTTTTTATTCTTGATTTTTGCTGAGATAATTTGTTATTTTTAAATGAGATTTTTATAAATGCAAATATACACAAAATAGAAAGCAAAGCAATTATTATATAAGAAATTAAATTTCTTACACCAAATAATAAAACTATATTGATAATTAGAAATGTTCCATAAAAAACATACTTGTTTGCATCTTTATCTTCGGTGTGATTTAAGCTTAATGCCGTTATAGACAATAAGATTAAAACTAAATTTGTTAGCATAGTTATCACCTACGAATTTATTTTTTGTTTAATAAACCGTTTTAATATGTATTAATAATAATTTATACCCGAATATATTTTTTTATATCATAAAACTTATAATCGGGTATGATACTTAACATTTAATTATATTAAAAAAGTTATACCAGTAAAGATAGTGTAAAGCAAATTCCGCAAATCACCTTTAACCTTTAAATAATGATATAACTATTTTAAAGCCTTTATATTTTCAATTATATGGTCATGTACTGTAAGTAATAAATCTATATCTTTAGAATCTATTCCATTAAGAGCTAATAACATTGCTTTATAGGCATAGGCGTTACTTTGTGATTGTTGGTAAAGCTGAATACCTTTTTCAGTAAGATTTAGTATAATTTGTCTTCGATCTAATGTTGATGATTTTCGTTCAACTATATCTTGCTCAACTAATTTATCAACTATTAAGCTTACAGAACTTTTCGAAAGAGACATTGACATTACCTCAGTAAGATTTTTTAGCGTTAAGTTTGAATTTGTAGCTAGTGCATTTAAAATAGATAATTGCTGAATAGTCATCCCTAACTCATGAGCATTTTTCTTTGTAAAATCACTAGTTTCTTTTATAACCGAATAAAATGATTGCAATACTTCAATTGCTTTTTTTAATTTAATGTCATTATTATCCATTATTATCCTCCAAAAATATTTTACAATTAAATTGTTTAATAATAAAATAATTTAACCATAAAAATTTATTGATGTCAATTTTATATACTACAATTATAGTATATAAAAATCCATCAGAGTATAGAAATAAAGACTCTGATGGATTTAAAAGATGATATACACATAAAATAAATTTTATTTTAAGCTTGGATTTTTTCTATACTGAGTATCACCTTCATATATATTAGCTATATTAAATAGTTTACCTTCTTCAAACATTGAGCCTACAAAAGTAATGCCGACTGGCTCTCCGTTACTTTTATAGCCAGCAGGAACTGTAAGAGCTGGATAACCAGCAGGTGCATATGCTATGGCAGCTTGATTACTTAATGAAACTATTACATCTGAGCTTTTTAATATAGTATCTATTTCCTTGCTTGCTATTTTTTTATTGGATTCAATTAGTTTATTATATTCTTCTGGCGTAGTCTTATTCTCTAAAGATTTCTCTAATAAATCCTGTCCATAAGGAGCTCTATTTTCAAGGTCTTGTTTGTTAATATCAATTATATCTTGTAAGCTATTTACCCCATCTACTTTAGCGATTTTTAGATATTTATCTATGTCGAATTTAAATCCAGCCTCTAACGCTTCATTCATCTTTACCTTATTTATATTATCACTAAATGAAACAATTTTAACTTGAGCCCCCATATCTTTTAGTTCTTTTTCTGTTCTTTCAAAGATTTTAAGTTCTTCATTTCTAGCTGAAATAGGTTTAAGCATAGCAACTTTTATACCTTTTAAAGAATTATTGTTTAGATAGTGTGTGTAATCTTCATTTAAATTTTTAGATTTAATAGTAACAGGATCATTTAAATCATATCCATATATAGAATTTAGGATTAAAGCAGAATCCTCAACATGTTTAGATATTACACCAGCTGTATCTTGTGATTCTGCTATAGGTATTATTCTATTTCTACTAACTAGTCCAATAGATGGTTTTATTCCTACAACTGAATTTTGACTAGATGGGTAAACTATAGACCCTGCTGTTTCAGTTCCTATGGATGCTACTGAGAATCCACTTGCAACAGATGATGCTGATCCAGAACTAGACCCACCAACATCAAACTTTCCATAAGGATTTTGCGTTTGACCCCCTAAAGCTGAATACCCATTAGAAGATTTTGTAGTCATATAGTTTGCAAATTCACTAAGATTAGTTTTTCCTAGGATAATTGCACCTTCCTCTCTTAACTTTTTAACAACAAAAGAATCTTCGTCTAAAACAGAATCTCTTAAAGCGTAAGAACCTGCAGTTGTATGCATTTTATCCGAAGTTCCTATGTTTGCTTTTAACGTTATTGGAATACCGTATAGTTTTCCTGATTTAATTCCTTGATCTTTTTCTTTTGCAATTTTAATTGCATCAGGATTTAACTCTATTATTGAATTAAGCTTGTTTATATCGTATTTTTCAATTCTTTTTAAATAATATACAACTAAATCTTCACAAGTAAGTTTTTTCGAATCATATAAAGATTGTATGTCTTTTATAGTAGCATTTGACACTAATTTATCAATATTTCTAAATTTTAAATCACTCATTTGAGATAATTCTGCTTGAAATTGATTTATATTAATATCATTTTTTGATTTAGTGACTTTTTTATCATCATACTGCATTTTAATTTGATTGTTTATGTTACTTTCAATTATAAAAGAATTAAACTTTGCAACTATATTTTTGAAATTAAAACCTACAATAACAATAATAATAATAATTGCAATTAATGAATATTTTAAAAATTTTTTCACGATTTCTCTCCTTATATTTACAAATTAAGATTAAAACATTATAAATTATTATTCTCTTATTTTTTATATAAATTCATAATTATTAATTTAAACTGTACCTCCTTTAGAAAAAGTGTATCATATATAAAAGTAATTAAATCTTAATGTTTTCTTTCCTTAAGTATCTTTTTCGTAACATATGACAAATGATTGTTTAAGATTAATGTATAAAATTTAGTATTGAAATTTAAATGAAATAATAAAAAAGGTGACTTAAAGTTAAGTTCACCTTTTTGTTAATTATATTTATTGTTTATAAATATAAAAACTGTAGAGCTAAAAAGTAAATAGTGCTATTGTTGATATCGTAGATAAAATCCCTAGGATCAATCTCCTAGAGTTAAAACTTTTTTTACATCTAACTAAATATAAAAATAAGTTGAAAAATAATAAAATCATTAAAAATTCAAGTGTAACTTTTTTTACAATAAAATTAGTAGGTAAAGCTGAAATTGTGATATAGAATTCAACTAAAGTAACTAAACTTAAAGATATAAATATTAATTTTTTTCTTAAAAATTTTCCTTTTTTAAATAAAGTAAAAAACAAAGTTAAAAAAGCTTTAAATATGAAAAATATACCGATGATTGTCATTAATAGAAATACCATAATTTCTCCCTTTTTAAAATTTAGATATATATAATTAAGTAATATTATTTAATAATTTATATCACTTAGTTATATAATGAAAAACTTAATAGTTCTATAATATTTTTTCATTATATAGAGACCGATAAAATTATAATACGGCGATAATATCAATTATTATATAGTAAAATTAATAAATAATTATGTTTATAAATAATAGCTATATTAAACTGAATTATATATTTTAATGTTTTTATGCATTAACACTTAGAATTGAATACAACTGTAGTAATAATATACAAAATAATATCTGTATAATGATATTATTTAAAATTAAAATTATTTCAAATGATTTAGAGAATTTATATTAGAAAAATGTTATTAATGATAAATAGGCGAGGTCATTGCGTCTACACTGTAATGCAGACATATTAGCTCAAAATAAAAAAGATATAGCATTTTATTTAAATTAATAAATAAAATACTATATCTTTTTTATTAATAATGAATTTATGGTAACTACATTAGAATATACATATAAAGTGTTAATTTAGCTTAAATTTAGGTGAACTTCAAATTTTGTACAATTATAGTCACTTGATACATATATATTTCCATTATGCATATCTATGATATTTTTAGTAATTGCTAACCCTAACCCAGATCCACCATCATTTCTATTTCTCGATTTTTCTACTCTATAAAATCTATCAAAAATATAGGGTAAATCAATCGCTGGTATAGGTTCTCCATAATTTATAATTTGTACTATTGCAAAAGTACCTACCTTTTTAGTTGTTATATCAATGAATTTACCATCCTTACCATATTTCATAGCATTAGTAATTAAATTTTCAAAAGCTCTTACTAGTTTAACAGGATCTGCTTGAATTGTAAGTTTATCCTCCGAAAAATTTAGTCTACACTTTATATTTTCACTCTTTAGCATATATTCAAATTGAGATATAATTTGTCCTAATAGCTCTACTAGATTTATATTCATTGTATTTAAAGGCATGGAATTATTCTGCATTTTAGTAAGATAAAATAAATCATTTATAAGTACATTTAAAGTTTTTGATTTTTCATAAGCAATACTTGTGTAGTATCTAAGTTGAACTTCATCTTTATATTTATCCTCCTCTATAAGGCTTAAATACCCAATTATAGAAGTTAACGGAGTCCTTAGATCATGAGAAACATTAGTTATTAAGTCTGTTTTGGTTTGCTGTGCTTTTCTTTCTTCAACAGTTATATTCCTCAACTGATCAATAATATTATTAATATTGGTAGCCAATTTTTTTATATTACCATTTGTATTTAATTTAATTTCACTATCTAAATTACCATTAGCCATTTTATCTACACTATCGATAAGTTCAATTATATTACTACTTCTTTTATAAGATAGTGCAGCGTATATAATTAATGAAAGTATTGAGAATAAGATAATATAAATTAAATCACCAGTTAAAAGTCTTTTAATGTACATAAAATAGTCAACAGAGTTATTGATTAATTCATACTTTGATTTTCTGTACAATGAGTCTGATATTATGTAAGCTGAATATAAAATGGCTCCGGATAACATACAACTAACAATCAGATTGAGAATTGGATGAAACATATATTTCATTACAGGTAAACTTAATTTTATTTTATTTTTCAATTTTATAACCTACTCCCCACACAGTATGAATTATTTTTTGTCCATTAGTATATTTCTCAATTTTATCTCTTATTCTGCTCATATGAACCATAACTGTGTTATTAGATTGAAAATAATCTTCTTTCCATACCTTTCTAAATATATCTTCAGAGCTCAGAACAGAGCCTCTATTAACTGCTAAAAGATACAATATATCAAATTCCCTAGATGTAAGAGGAATCTCCTCTTCATTTATAGCAACTCTATGTTGATTTTTATCTATTGTTAATGTATCTATATTAATAATATTATTCGAGCTTGAAGCACTGTTAAAATAATAAGATCTTCTTAAGAGGGCTTTAACTCTAACAATTAACTCCAAAGAATTAAATGGTTTTGTAAGGTAATCATCAGCACCTGTCATTATTCCTTGTATCTTATCCATATCTTCTGATTTTGCACTAAGCATAAGTATTGGAATATTTAAATTTCTTCTTATTATACTGCAAACTTCCATTCCATTTAGTTTAGGCATCATTACATCTAATATTATTAACTGTATACTTTCTTTATCTAGTATATTAAGAGCATCTTCTCCATCGAATGCCTTAACAACACTAAAACCTTCGTTAGAAAGACAAATTTCCAATAAATTTCTTATTTCATCATCATCATCTACAACAAGTATTTTACTTCTCAATTTAGATTAAACCTCCCTATTAGATTATTTTTTTTCTGAAAATTCCTCAAATGTTATTTGTTCATCATATATTTTCTGAGCTACTTTTTTGCCGATATACCTGATATGCCATGGTTCATATGATACCCCAGTTATATTTTCTTTACCTTCAGGATATCTAAGTATAAAACCATATTCATGAGCATTTGCAGCTAGCCATTGGGCTTCTGCAGTTGACTTAACAAACCACCTATCTTTATTAGTCACATCTATTGCTAGTCCTGTTTGATGTTCACTTTTACCAGGTTTTGCAACATATTTATCAGCCTCTTTTTTACCAACTGATCTTATTCTATTATAATACGTATGTTTCTGTAAATCATAAGATCTATAGGCTGACATTCCTAAAAAATTTATACCATCTTTTCTGGCATCCTTAAACAATTTTTCTATTGCTTTTGCACTGTTTGGGGTCATAAGCCTTTCTTCTTTTGTAGCACTTGTATCAAAACTTATATTAGGAATAACTAATTCCTTAGGTTTGTAGCTTGATTTTAATGAATTATTTTTATTAACCAGCATTAAATTAGATTCTATAATTTCTGGGCGATTTTCTGATTCAAGTGAATTTTCAAAAGCTACAGAATAAGAACTTATAAAAAATGTTGATAATGCTAGTGCTCCTGATATTATTATTGCTTTTATTTTAGATTTCATATATACACACTCCTTAAAAATTTTTATAAGTTAATTTTAAAGGAAAGATATTAAACAATTTATAAGTAAACCTTAAGTTTTATTAAGATTTAAAGTTAGACTATAACAAAAAAAAAATATAGAACCTGTTGAAATGTATATTAATTTCATATTTAATTGAATAATTATCTAATTAGAATAAGATATATTCAAATATAAAGAACAAGAAAACACCTAGATAAATCCAGGTGTTTTCTTGTTCTTTTCTAATCCTTTGAACTTTTTAATTAAAAATAGATTAAAAATTATAGTTGAGGATACTAAAATGTCCATAAGAATAGTAGAATTATCTACATGAAAAAAATACAATAAAACTAAAAGCAATTTTTTACAAAATAATATATTCATTTTACCTCCACACTTAATACCCATAGAAATTAATTATTATTATAATAATATAGTAGCAATTAATTTATTAAATGCGTGTTAAAAAATTTGAAATTTTCAATCTAATTACTAGGTATCTATAGTAGTTTTTAAAACTATTTATATATATGATTAAGTAATTCTAAAATTGGGTTGTAGATTCAAAATCATTAAAAATATTAAATATATATTAAATTTATATTAAATATATATTTAATATTATAAAACTATTAGAATTACAACTTTTATTTATAAATTAAATTAGTAAATATATATTTTTAATAATAAAAATTAATGGGATAATTTGTTTAATTCAACATTTATATATGATAAAATTAAAATAAAAGGATGTGATTATATGCGAAGCATTTTAGTTCCTATTGATGGTAGTGATAGAAGTCAAAAATCCTTAGATTTTATATTAAATGAATTTTCAAAAGAAAAGGTTAAGATAACCTTAATGTGTGTAAATGATGTTGTTTTAACTAACTTAACAAATCCAATGATTATAGATATGAAAGTAAAAGAATCTGAAAAAGAAATAAAAGGTATGCTAGATCGTTTAAAAAGTAAGCTACAAGGCTATGAAGTAAAAACTTATTATACAATAGGGGATGCAGGTCAAGAGATTATAGAAAAGTCAATAGATGGAAAGTTTGATTTAATTGTTATGACTAAATCAACTAAGAAAAACTTTATAGATTCAATAGGATCTGTAACTTTATATGTAGTTAAAAAATCTAAGTGTACTGTAGTTATAGTTCCAGAATAAATTATTTTCATTACAGATATAAAAAAAGGAGCATTTAAATGCTCCTTTTTTTATATCTGTAATGAAAATAGCTATGCATTTGCATTAAATTTATCTAAAGCCATTAACTCTGTTAATTTCTTTCTCATTAGGATTAATAAAACTCCAAAAATGCTTACTACAATAGTAATTAACACGAATATCTTAGTATATCCCATAGTTTCTGTGAAACCAGCAACTTTTCCTGAAATTAAGTTTGAGAAAAAGAAACTCATATACCATGCACCCATTGCAAGTGAGCTATATTTTTGTGGAGCTAATTTATTAAACATTGCCATTCCAATAGGAGATATACATAACTCCCCAACAGTTAATAAGAAGTAAGCTAAAAGAATAAATAGTATATTCATTTGTTTGCTTCCATCAAATACTCCACCTAAAGTTTTTATCCCTAATATTACTGTAATAAATGCTGCAGCTGTAAGAAGCATACCTAGACCCATTTTAGAAGGAATAGATAGGTCTCCGTGCTTTGATTTAGATAGTTTAATCCATATACTACCTAGTACAGGAGATAATACAACACATAATATTCCATTGAAAGATGTTAACCATGGAACCGGAATTACGAAACTTCCTAAATTTCTATTTACTAACTCATTTGATAATAATGTAAATGATGTTGATGTTTGATACCATGCAGTCCAAAATAAAACAACAAATATAAATAAAACACCCATTGCTTTTAATCTGTTTTTTTCAACTTGAGTAAGAGCATTATCTGCACTTTTTTTATTAGACTTGTTTTCTTTATCATAAACTGGATATTTACCTTTTTCACCTAACCATTTTGGAGATAGAACTATAAGTAAAAAGCAAACAATAAACATTGCGATAGCAGCCATTAAAAAAATATATTTATATCCATACGCTGCTATTTCTCCATCAGATGTTAATTTGGCAAACCATTTATCTGATATAAAACCAGCTATAATAGGGCCAAAGAAAGAACCTATATTTATAAACATATAAAAAATACTGTAAGCAGCATCTTTTTTTGATAACTCATCTTGATCATATAAAGTACCTACAAGAGAACTTATCTGCCCCTTAAAGAATGCTCCTGCTATTACGAGTACTATTAACCCAGACCATACACTTGCTATATTTGGCTTTGCAAAAAATAAAAGTATATATCCACATGCAGTAATAAAAGATCCTAGTATAAGTGACTTTTGTATTCCAAGCCACTTGTCTGATATATATCCCCCTATTAAAGAACCCATATAGTTTATTCCTTGATATAAACCTATAATTGCAGTTGCTTTTGCTACGCTTAAACCTAATCCATTTTGACTAATATCTGCTGTAAAAAATAATATTAGAATAGATGACACTGCATAGCCTGCATAACTTTGAAGAGCAATAGATATATTTGCTAGCCAAAGTCCCATTGGATGTTTTACCTTTTGATCCATAATTAAAAACCCCTCCCCATATTAATTAGTCTCTAATTATATAATATCACTATAGATAACAATATTTAATTATTTTTTTACATAATTTTACAATAAAATATATTAAAATATTTTTATATTTAATATTTTTCTTAATAAACTTTTATTTTTACAAATTTAAAAGTCTCTATAGATTTAGTGGTAATTTTGCAGTTAATTTCAGCTGATTGAATTAAGTTTATTTAAAGTAGTTTTATATAATATAAAGGTTGAAGTATCAACTAAGCACTAAAGGATTTAATTAAGTTATCTAACTATTAAAAATAAATGAAAAAGTATTTACATACTTAATTTAGAGTAGTACTTATTTTTAAATAGATACTACTATAATTACGTTTCTATAAAAGTATCTTATTTAAGAATGATATAAGTATTAAGTGGGGGTTAAGCATAAAAAATGGAAGACAATTGTCCTCCATTTTTTTATGCTTAAGAAAACTATACTTAAATAATGCTTGTATATAATCTGTGAAGTATATTAATATCAATATTTTTTAGAAAGTAAAAATATTGGTATTATAAGTAATGGGCGAAGTCATTAGAGAGATGAGTGAAGCGAATTTTTTACTTAAATATATGTTAAGTTACAACTTCATATATATCGGAAAGCTCTAACTCAGCGTTATATGAATTTATATTATATATAGAAGGACAACAGTTTTCAATTATTACATTTGGTAAAAATATTGTAAATGAACTCCCTTTATTTAAATCACTTTCAACAGTAATAACTCCATCATGAAGATTTATTAAAGATTTAACAATACTTAATCCTATTCCGCTTCCTTCATTTGACCTAGTAAATGACTTATCTATTTGGACAAACTTATCAAAAATAACCTCTTGGTTTTCTTTAGATATACCAATTCCCTCATCTCTTACTACAATCTTAGTCCATTGATCATCTATGTTTAAATTTACTAAAATAGAAGACCCTTTATTAGAAAATTTAATTGAGTTTGATAGCAAATTTAATATAGAGCGTTCAATCATATAAGCATCGCACTTTATAATATGCTCTTCTTCTTCAGTATCAAACTGTATAGTTATACCTTTCGATAAAGCATATTCAATTACAGATAAGGTTACGTCTTCTACAATAGACACTATATTATAATTTTTAAACTTTACAGTAAGTGTACCTAGGTCTATTTCAGATAAATCCATGATATTATTTACTAGTCTTGTCATCCTCTGACAGTTTGTACGTAATATTTTGCTATATTTGTTGTATATAGCATTAAAGTCTATTGCACTTTTTACACTAAAACTATCTAACAATTGAATGGATGAATAAAGTAAATTAATTGGAGTCTTTAATTCATGCGAAATATTAGCTATAAATTCAGTTTTTTCTTTATCATAAGTTTTAAGTTTTTTTACTTCGAGTTCTTTCTTAACGACATTTGATATATCTATATATGTAACTGCAATCTCTTTTTTATTACTTTTTGAATTTATTGTTTGAACACAGCAATCTAAAGTAATATTTCTATCTTCAATTTTTATTACCCCTCTCCAACAATTATTTAAATTTAAGGATTTTATAATTTCATCATATTCCTTTGATTTGTAAATTTTATCTTTTAAAAGTATATTTAATTTATCAAGGTCATCAACACATGAATAATAATCTCTAACTTTTTTATTAGCATATAATAAGTTTGCGTTTTCATCGAAAATTAACATAAAACTATGTTTGTCATTTTCTGATAAGTTATAAAATAAGTTTAAATTATTATTTAATACTTTGGTTTTAGACATATAAATAAACAATTCAATTAACGCTCCTATAATTACTATAAAAAAACAAATATACGTTAATGATATGGATACCAATTTATTATAAAATGTTAATCGAGTTGATATATGTATAGCATAAATTGCTTTTATCGCAAGTATGAAGATACTAGAGCTTAGAACTACAAATATAGACTCTTTATCATTTATTGACTTAAAAAACAAAGCACCTGAACAAATAATATATGCTAAAGTTAAAAAAGTATTATAAATTAAAAATGTATTTGAATTAAATTCATTATTATAAATAAATAACTTTCTTTCAAAAGTACCTAAAATTGTGGTTAAACATATAACAATAAATATTGAAAGATATTTGTTATTAATTATCACTGAACTTATTCTATTAATTGGAAGTACTGCAAGCATAAGTAGAAAAACTCTAAGTATAGATGAAGATATAACTACATATAGGGATGAAGATAGCTCCTTTGAGTAATAAGGTAGATAATCTATATGCCCAAATAAAATTCCGACTGACAAACCAACAAACATTAATAAAACTAAAAAAATACTTTCATTTTTTGTTCTATTGTAAGAAACTAAACAACTACCTATGGCTAGTAAGGAAATAAGAAAATTAAAAAATTTTATGAAATGCAACGTTGATTGTAGATAACTTGATTCAATATTTTCTTTTAAAAATACATTTAAAATAATGATAATAGATAATGTTAGCATGCTTAAAACAACATATACCAATAAATTATTTTTGTTGATTGTGTATTCTTTATCTATTATTTCCATTATAATACCTCCAACTTTTTATATAAATCCTAACATAAAAATATATTTTATTTTGTCGTTTTTTGTTTACATTTACGAAATATTTTTTATAATGTCAAAGTTGAAAAATATCAAATAAAGTTTGATATAGACAGTTGTTATTGTTTATATCTTAAATCCGTATAGTTTCTAAATATATTAAAGACAATTAGTATTTGAAGTTAAAATACAAAAACATAATATTAATTTCAAATTACCTTTTATAAAAAATATAGATTTAAAAATCATTTAAAACATTTTAAAAAAAGATTAAATATATTTTAAAAGATTAGGAACTTAAACATCTCCATTCATTAAGGATAATCCAAGAAATTTAATAAAAAAGCTAGCTGGAGGACAAATGTCCTCCAGCTAGCTTTTTTATTAAATTTCTTGGATTATTTCATTATTATTTTTGTCAAAATACTTACAATTTACGTAAGAAGATTTTTTGCTTAATAAATCATTACTGACAACAATCATAGATGGACGATCTAGTTTAAATGATTCCTTACACTTATATGTATCATTTATTGTAATTTCTACATGAGAAACTTTAGAACCATCAGATATTAAGACAAAAGCATTACTACTTTTAGAAGCACCGTTGTATGTATTATAATTAACTAAAAAATTTTCAACTCCAAGTGTTTCTTTTTTTTTCGTAGAGTATCTAACATCGCTCAATATATAGTTACCTTTTTTATTTTTTTCACATATAACAACCCCATTATTATATTTACTTGAAAATCCTACAATCTTAGAGTTTTGAATATAAGTATTATCTACAATGGATATATCTTCTTTACTTGGCGAATTTATTAATTTAGAGCCTATTAAGTATTGCTTAATAGATTCATCAGTATTGCCAGGTATTTTAGTATAAGTACATCCTGTAATAGTAAAACTTGAGATTATTAATATTATAAAAATTATTTGTTTTTTCAATTACATCCCCCGTAAATTCAAATTTATCTATTTATCCACTCACTCCAACTAACATTTAATATCGGCATTATGAGTTAAAATTTAAGAAGTTGATTGATTTAATTTGTTAATTAAGTTAACAGATAATTTTTATAATGAAATATAATAATACTTGATTTTAAGTCTATGTTATTATATTTCATAGTTGATTAAATCAGCTTTTACAATAGTTCCTTCAATAAAAACACCAAACATATTATCTCCAATATCCATATAACTTGACTTTACGCCAACAATTGCATTTCCACCTAGTAAGGCTCCTTTAAATCTTAATATATCAAAGGCTTCTTGTTTTGCTTTAGCAAGGCTATTTTCATACCCACTAGCTCTACCACCTACTAAGTCAGTAATACTTGATATAAAGTCAGTAACAACCCCTGTTCCGATTATTACCTCAGAACTTTCTATTCCTAAGTACTCACTTATCTTATAGCCTTCTAATGAAGGTGTTGTTGATAGTATAATGTTTTTGCAAATTGATTTTGCTTTTTTACATTCTTCTTCATACTTATCTAGTTCTTCAGTTTTTCTTTGATTTTCAATTGCTAAAATTGCTTCATTTTTACTCTCCTTACATTTGGGGCATATATCATCACCCCAAAATCTACCAAGGACCTCACCGCATTCATTACATTTTCTAGTTGATTTTTCTAAAAAAGCCATAATAATATCCCCCTCAAAACTTTGTATATAATCCTAATTTTACAACAATTTTAAATATATTTATGTATCAAAAAAAGTACACCTTTATAAATTTTAATATTAAAACGTTTTGTCTTTCCATAATAAATGCTTTTCACCTGAAATACCGTCCGTATAATATATCTCAACATGCTTATAAATTTTCTTTGTATCTGGATGTTCTACATCAACACAATCCACATAATCATTTAAAGTAAAAACAGAATAATTTTTAAGATTTGGTTTAGTAAATGTTGTGTAAGGAGTCTTTGTTAGCCATAAGTTAATTGATTGATATATTGTATCATCAGTTTCTTTTATAGTCTTTTCAGTAGATTTAACTAAATTATTAGCAGGACCAGTGTAGATTATATTTTTTTCAGGACCAAACTCATCGATTTTAATAGATACATCTTTATATAAAATAACATCTTCATGTTTAAATATATAAAGTCCAAGTAATACAAAAACTATAGTTATAAAAATACAGCTAATAGATACTAGTTTTATATTTCTTTTTAATAAAGAACTCTTAATTTTTTTTAATATATCTATTTCTGAATTATTATCTGAATTAGTATGAGGCTCAATTAAGAACATAGACTCTCTCATTATATTTAAATCGCGTAGACATTCATCACAAGAGTGTATATGTATATTTATTAATTCCTTGCTTTTCTCACTACATATGTTATCTATATACAAAGGAAGCAAGTCTTGAATTATTTCACAATCAACTTTTTTCATAAATGTTCACCTCCATGTTTTTTCTGATTTTTAATTTTGCTCTATGATATGTAACTCTTGCCCAACTTTCACTTTTTGAATGAATTTTGGCTATTTCTAAAAAAGAAAGTTCTCCAAATGTTCTTAGACAAAAAACTTCTTTATATACATTTTCAAGTTTATCTATTTCCTTATGAACTTCGGATACATTTTCTTGTAAAATTAAATTATCTTCTAAGTAACTAATGCTATTTGTTTCACATATATCTATTTCACATTGTTTTTTAAGCTTTTTTAAATATGAAAAATAAGTATTTTTGCCTATTTGGCATAACCATGATCTTACATTGCATTGACCTTTGAAATTTTTTAGGTTTTTTAATGCTTTAAAAAATGTTTCTTGTGTTATATCTTCAGCTATTTCAGTATTTTTACAAATAGATAATATATACCTATAAACATACTTGAAATGTTGGTTGTATAAATTTTCAAAATCATTCAAAGTAGAATCCTCCTTACATAAATGAGACTTCTAAAAGCTACTTTCGTTACAAAAAATTTAAAATAACTTAAATTTATATAGATAATAATTATAACTTATATATCTGATATAATTATCCATATATAAGGAGGAGAGCACATGAAAAATTTAGTAGTTTACTATTCATTAGAGGGTAATACGAAGTTAATAGCAGAATTTATAGCTAAAGAAATTGGCGCAGACATAATAGAATTAAAACCTAAAAAAGAATTTCCATCTTCAGGATTTAGAAAGTATGTATGGGGAGGTAAGAGTGTAATATTTAAGCAAAAACCAGAACTTATGAATAAGGAAATTGATATAAGTAAATATGATAATATATTTTTAGGTACTCCTGTATGGGCTGGAACTTATGCAGCTCCATTTAATACTTTTTTAGATATTAGTACTATAAATAATAAGAATATAGCTTTATTTGCTTGCCATGGAGGTGGTGGAAGTGAGAAGTGTTTCGCTAACTTCAAAAAAGAACTTTCAGAAAATATGTTTATAGGGAATATCGAATTAGTAGATCCATTAAAAAAAGAAACGGATAGTTCATTAGACAAGGTTAAGGAATGGCTTCAAACATTAAACATATAAAATATGCATTTAAAACTTTGATATATATTTAGTTATAGCCTGAGTAAAACTCTTAAAAGAATATACTTTATAAAATAATGGTAATTTGTTTAATTTTAGTGCGAAAAATACAAATTTTACTACAATTTAAAACTTGTGTGACAATTTTGTGATACCATATATATTGAGGGGTTATAGAATTTTAGGGGGAGATGATATAATTGCTTTTTGAAGATTCAAGTGAAAATAAAGAGCTTATTAAATATGTGGTGAATTTTTTCAAAAAACCTTTATATGTTAATATGGCTATTTCATCTATTTTATGTTTTGAAAGTTCATGTTTTTTAATACTAAAGTTAGTGCATAAAGAAACTGATGATATATTATTTTCTGCATTTTACACAACTTTATTTTTAATTTATACAACATGGACATGGAGTTCGTTTGCATATGAAATAAAGGAAAAAAGACATAGACTATATTAAAAACTAAAATATAAAAATAAAAGGTATGTAAATTGAATATTATAATATTCAATTTACATACCTTTTATTTTAACAAACATAAGGAAATTTAAATTGTATTTAATAGTAATATATATCTGAGCTATTAAATCAATTAAAGTGTTCATATTCGATTTCAGGAGAATCATTAAGATATGAGGCACTATTAAGTAGCCTCATACATATAAAAACAACAGGTTTTCCAAATGAAATATTTGCTTCTCTAGAAAATTCAATAAAACCTATTTTTTTATATAACTTTATAGCTCTCTTATTAAAATCAGCAACTCTTAAACAAATATCTCCTCTATATAAAAAGGTAGTCCTTCCGAAATGAATACATTCTTTTATGAAGTCTAACCCCAGTCCTTTACCAGTATCTTCAGGTCTTATACCAAGTCCAATTTCCATAAAGTTTGCTCTAAAGGTATACTCATATATACCAAATAATTTATCATTAGAATCGAATACAGAAAAGTAAAAGCTATTATTATCTTCAAATATTTCATCAATAGTTTCTTTTATACCTTCTTCTGGGATATTATAAAAATCATAAGGATATTCATATTTCCAGTTTATATATGTGTAAACCTGAAGTTCATCCATTTCTAATATTTTTCTTTTATACATAATAACCTCCATTTTAAGCGCTCTATGAATGCTCATTTAAAATATATTAGACGTTAAATGTAATAATCCTAGAAAAACATATAAATTAATTTATATATTTTAACTATTAAGAATTAATATAAATATATTTTTATATAAAAATATATTTATATTATAGACATGTATATTTTATTATAGTATATTGTATACATAGACATCAAGAAACGACATATATTAACAATCAGTAGGAACGGACATATATAGAGGGGCTTTAAATGCCCCTCATTAATCAAGTTAATAATACTATCCCCCCAATAATAGTATTAATATTAAAATACCCCTTTTAAAGACTGTATCGGAAACAGTCTTTTTTTATTTGTAAAAAATTATCTATCTAGAAGACTACTGTCTTGTGATGTATATATACCGCTTTTACCTGCAAATACATAACTTATTACACAAGCAATGAATATAAATCCAATATTAGCAGATCCAAATAATTCAATTCCCATTATAAAAGATGCTATAGGTGTTTTTGTAGCTCCTGCAAATACTCCTATCATTCCAAGCCCTGCTAAAAATTCAATAGGAAGTCCGATAATACTTGCAAGTAAGTTTCCTAAAGTTGCTCCTATTACAAATAATGGAGTAACCTCTCCACCTTGGAATCCTACAGCAAGCGTAATTGATGTTAAAACAAGCTTTATTATAAATGACCCTTTAGGAACAGGCTGGTTAAATGCATTACTTAATAAATCTAGACTTAATCCAAGATAAATTCTAGTTCCAAGAATTAAAACTATAATAATAATGATAATACCTCCTATAAAGCTTTTTAAAGATGTATTGGGTATTTTAGTTGCAAAAAACTTCTTTAGAGCATGTGTAAGCTCTGCAAAAAGTTTGCTAGTAAGCCCAAATAAAACAGCACATACTATAACTTTGAAAAATACATCAACACCAGTTAAAGATAATCCCATATTATAATGACTGTGCTGAACCTTAAAAATTTCTGCTATAAAGTTTCCTATATAGCTTGATATAAAACAAGGTATTATTGCTTCATATCGCATTTTACCAAGAGTTGAAACTTCAAGTCCAAATACAGTTCCTGCGATAGGTGTTCCAAATACAACTCCAAAACCACTACTTACACCACTGATTATAAGTATTGTATAATCCATACCTTTTAATTTTAGAAGTTCCCCTATTTTAGAAGATACGCTAGCTCCTATTTGAACTCCAGTACCCTCTCTACCAGCAGATCCTCCAAATAAATGGGTTATAAACGTTCCTAAAAACACAAGTGGTGCCATTCTAAAAGGAATTCTACCTTCACCCTCATTAATTCGTTCAATAATTAAATTATTTCCTTTTGATGAATCTTTACCGTATTTAGAATATAAATAACTTACAAAAGCTCCTCCTATAGGTAACATGTATAATAACCATGGATTTGATTCTCTCGTACTTGTTGCCCATTGTAAGCTTTTTAAGAAAAATGATATTACAATTCCAACAGCAATCCCAGATATGGATGCTAGCAAAAACCATCTTAAAAATACAATAGATACTACTTCACTTTCTTTTATATGTTTTTTTAATTCATTCACAATTAATCCTCCTAGTCTATTTTCTGCAAAAAAACAGACTCCTACCCTTAAATATTTATAAGAGTAGGAGTCATTAGCATCTTATGCATTTAATGGCGAACTCCATCGCCGATTTAATTTACCAATTTATTATATTATAAAAGAGCTAAAATTTCAATTAAGTTACAAAAATATACACATTGTTGATTTTATATTTTTAAAATAGTATGCTTTAGTAAACTAGGGGATTAAATTAAGGGAGGGATTAAAATTATGAGAGAAGTTATGATTATAAAAATGATTATAGGTATATTTTTTATTGTATATGGACTGATAGTATCAGCAATAGAACAGTATAAAAGAGTTCCGTTATTTTATAATTCTAAGGATCAAGTGAATGGAGTAATAAATGGTTTTGTATGCATAGTTGTAGGAGTTGTTGTTTCTTCATATAATCTAAATCAAGGTATTATTATTGGAATTATAGCTTTTTCAATGTGGGGAATAGAAAAGCTTATAATATCCAAAATACTTAAAAACAAAGATGAAAAACTTTCTAATATATAAAAAAGCACTTCGTATTTTCGAAGTGCTTTTTTATTATAATTTTTATCTTATAAAATTTGTATGTAATCTATCTTCTAAATCTGGTTTTTCTATATTATTATTTTTACCAATATCTATACATTTTATTATCCAGGCCATATTTTTGCCTAAAACTCGCATTGTTTGTAATCCTTCTACATCTTTTTTTACTTCGTCTGAAGTGTTTCCATGGACCATATTCCAATATTGAGAACTAACAATTGGCATATTAGAGATAGTAAAGTACTTATTCAATTGATCGAATGTAGCAGTAGTTCCTGCTCTTCTCGCACTAACTACTGAAGCACCTGGCTTAAATGCCATGTGTTTTCCTCCGCTATAAAATACTCTATCTAAAAAAGATACTAATGATCCTGCTGCAGATGCATAATAAACAGGTGATCCAAATACAAATCCATCTGAATACTTTGCCTTTTCTACAAAATCATTAACTCCATCATTCATGAAGCATTTCCCTGTATTTTTACATGAACGGCATCCTATACATCCTCCTACAGGCTTATTACCTATGTGAAAAATTTCTGTATCTATTCCACTTGCTTCTAGTGCTTTTGAAACTTCCTCTAATGCTGTGTATGTACATCCATTTTTATTTGGACTTCCATTGACTAACAATACTTTCATACTTACACCATCCTAATCTAATTTAATTTTAAATATATTTACATCCTTAATAAAATTATATAGCGCATATTGACCATAAAATCAATTAAATTTTAACTTTTTAACAAAAACTAAAGATAGTCTACCTAATCACTAGATAGACTATCTTCAGTTTTTTCAATTCATTTATATATTTAACTAAGCTAATCTGTAAGATAGTTTTAAATTTATAAAACTATAACGATTAAAACTTAATAGAATACCCCATATTAATTTTAAATTAAAACTTTATTTACCTTCTAAAAACTTAAACATTATTAATATCTGTATTTATTTTCTTCTTTTATCACCCTTACAATTAATTTCAAATAACTTTACAGCCTTTGATTGAGTCATTCTTGGATTTATAATGCATGTCATTAATGCTAAATAATTTCTGATTGTTAAATCATCATTGAATGAATAATGAGATAAACTTTTAGGCATCTAATCATCCTCTCCTTACAATTTTATAAATTTATACTACAATATACATCTATACACTTATTTAATGAAAGTTTAACATGTTTTTTATTAAACTTTCATGTCAATATTGTAAGAAAACTTCAATATTTTAATTTAAAACAAATTATATCTATGAAAAATCTACTCTAAAAATAGTTAAACATAGTAACTCCATTGAATTTAGAGTGTATAAGTATAAATATCTTCAGTTTTATAATTTCCTATATATGTAAAACATGAGATTAATTTCAAGTTAATTTATATTTTTAATTTAATAAGTATTTACTTTAATTTTTCAAGTTTAATACCTTTACTTGTACATACACTATATTCTATTTAGATAAATTTAATATGCTTTTTATATGAAATATGTATTAATTTTTTCTAATTAAAAATATTTCATATAAAAATATAAAAACTTTTTAAAAAAATTGAACCTTTTTGTTTTGATTTACCTCTTATATTGTAAATGCATAAAATCGAATTGTATTTTATAAAATAAAAAACATTAATTTAAAAAATAAATTTATCACTATATAAGATTTTTAATGACAAAAGGAGAATATACATGGAACAAGCAATTGTAAAGTTAACTACTGATTTTAAGAAAAAAGAAAATACACTAATGAATAGACATGAAGTTATTAATATACCTGATTTTAACTTAAAGAAAGCTCTTAACACAAAATTTAACTCACCCGATGATGCCCCTATAACTAGAGTTCAATTAGAGAGTCTTCTAGCATTGAATTTAACTGGAGTGGGAATAAACAATCTTGAGGGCATTCAGTATTGCAAAAACTTGAGTTATCTGGGGTTATCAAAAAATGAGATTAGTGATTTAAGCCCTATATGCAACCTAAAAGAGCTCGTTACTCTAAATATAGATGAAAATAAAATCAATAACATAACTTATTTACAAAATTTAACTAACTTAACTTATTTGACTTTAAGTGAAAATTATATAACCAACTTAGAACCTTTAAAGAACTTAACTAACTTAAACTACTTAGATTTGAGTTCAAACCAAATAGAAAATTTAAGCCCTCTATCAAAATTGACCAATTTAGTTTGTCTTAGTTTAAATAATAATAGAATAAGAAACTTAAATACTTTAAATGGTCTAAATAACATTGGTCTTTTAGACCTACAAAACCAAGAAGTTGTTTTAAATAATTATGAATTTAATTTAGATTCATCACCTATTGAAATTAACAATGTTATAAGAAACATAGATGGATCATTTATACATATACTGGATAAGGCTATTTCTAGTAATGGAATATATAATATCGATTCAAATACGATTCTATGGAATGATATATATGAAAATTTAGAATATCACTTTTCTATAAAAAAAATCATGAATTCTGAAAAAAGTGAGTTTAGTGGTAAAGTGGTTCTTCCGTATAAATATATATCTACACCAATAGATAAAATACATGATAAATGTAAAGACAACAACTCTGTAACTAAGAGAGATTCCTTCAAAAAAGATTTCTCTTTAATCAAGATATTTAAAAAAATCTTTACTTTTACAGGTGTAGCTATAAACGATTAAAGATAATACTATCTAGTTTTTACTTTAACACTATTTAACTCAATTAACCTGTATACGTGTTGGTACATATAAAAGCGATTAGGGTTTATTCCTTTTTGCTTATTTTAACTATTAAAACTTTTTAATTTTTAGTTATTATTCAATTTTATTTAGTTAGTTTTATAGGAGGATTTAAAAATATGAAAATTATCGATGCATACATAACCCTAGCTTTAGAATGTAGCGATTTAGAAAACTTAACATTTTTAGAAAATGGAGAAAGCCGATTAATTGAAAAAATACCTGCAATAGATGGTTCTTATCCATCTATTGCAGTAATAAATTTTAGCAGAAGGCATACTACTCATTTAACAAACAGCAAGTTAAATCAGCAAGTTTTATTTGTGGAAGGAACTTATCAGGTTTTAAAGAATAAAAGTGGTACTCCATTTTTAAATATTAAAGCTGTAAAAACTGTTTTGAAAAATAAAAAACAAGTTGTTGATATAACAAATATTAGACACAAAATATATAATGATTTTGAAGAAAATGACCTAACTTCATTGAAAGAAAAATATTTACATAGTTGTGCTGAAGAAGAAATTAAAAATTTAAAAGAAGTTATAGAAAAAAGAGATTTACTTAAACTACAATATCAGTTGAAATTTCAAGAAACTCAAAAGTTAAAGCATGAAAAGAAAATATTAATGTTGAAACAAAATGTAAGTCAAACACCTTTAAGTAATGGAAGTTAAATAAAAGAGTTAATGATTAACTCTTTTATTTAATTTGAAAACTATTTTAAATAGCAATCATAAAGTAAATCATATCATCATAAGGAGACTATTATAAAATGAAATTTTTTAAGTTTGTATTATTATTATTTTTAATATTTACGGTATACTTAAATACCTCTTTGCTCAAACATTGTTTTAAAAAAATTTTTAAATATTAAAACTAACTAGGTTGTGAACTTTTTAAACTTTTCATAACCTTTTATTATTTTTTGTTAAAACCTTGATA
>NZ_CP079741.1 GCF_019916025.1 Paraclostridium bifermentans
TCCAAATGTAGGAGTTGTTCCATTCCAATTCCAATTCGGTATATGATCTATCCCCATATCAAATGCATGATTTATAAACCCCATAATCATATCTCTTCCTCTATTCCCAAAATGGGTAAACTTTTGCCAACTTCTATTTCCCCAGTTAATTTCTTGCTCAAGCATACACAGTGCTAATTCAGATAGTACTATTTCTTCCATTTCATCATGTGCAACATCTTCAATATGTTCACCTCTCCATATTCTCATACAATTATTTATGTTTGAATGCTCCATAACCCCTTCTATCAAATCTCTGTGTGTTAGTCCATTACCTAAATCTATAAAAAAGTCATAATATCCTAATTTAGGCTTTCTATCAACAGTATTAAAGTTGTCTTCTCTAGCCATCAATCCTCGATATCCTCTATATCGTATAGATAGAACTTCGCCATTTTGAAGTGTTATCATTGGAACTATAGCATCATAATCTAAATTTTCATTCCCTTCTGGTATTGAATCTATATACAGCCTTCCTAATTCAAATATATTCATTTTAAGCTACTCCCCTTCTAATTTACATATTATTAAGAGCGATGGATATACACCGCTCTTAGATATTAACTCTTATAATGTGTATCCTAATGCTTGTGCTACATATTTCTTTGTTTCAGTTATAGATGCTCTATTAGTCACTACCTTTTCATCGTCCCCAGATGATATTATTCCAGATTGTTTAAACAGCTGATTTGTTCTATCCCAATTATAATCCATAAGCTTTCTTAACTCTTCATAATGATTCTCTCTGCTAAAATTATCAAATATATAATTTGCTACACCTGCTGCTATAGCAACTCCTACTCCTAACGTTATAATTGATTGGTTTCTAATATTAGGAGTATTTGATCTATTGTTTAAACAGTCTCTTAGATATCTATTATCTTTCAACATTTCAAAGAATTTTCCAACTCTATATTCAACTTCTAATTTCATATCCTCATCAGCTAAAGCTTTGTTTGCTCTATCTTCTGCAGTCTTAGCCCCTTGTGAATCTATTCCTACTAACTCTATTACTGCATTTTTAATATTATTTAATGTGTATATATCATTGCTATTTTTTGATACGCTTGTAGATAATATATTTGTGATATCCTCTAGGTAAGTACTCTTAGACATTAATTCAGCTACTAGTTTTGGTAATGGATCTCTAGTATTAAATAATGTATTTATTGATGGTGTTGTTTGCTTTGCATTTTTATTTACATCAACAAAATCTTGACGTATTTTCATCATATCAGCTTCACATACTATATTTAATAACAAACTACTTCCAACTGTTATTTCTGGCATTTCTTCTGCTAATTCTCTTATAGCTACTGATCTATGATTTCCATCAAGGCATTCAAACTGATAATCTAAAGGTATTTGAATTATTCCACCTAATGATCCTACTTGTTCTAATATATCGTATAAATCTTCTTGTGTTCTTAATGTATCAGATACGTCACCAAATACGATTGGTTCAAACGGTAATTTTTCTGTACAAACAAGAGTTACAGGAGGTATTGTAAATTGCTTTTCTATTTTCATATACTCTTTTATTTCATCTTTATGAGATTTATCTAAAAATCTATTTTTTATTTCAGACTTTATTATTTCTTCACCTTTCTTTTTAACTGATGAAGTTTTAACTATACCACTTTTAAGAGCTCCAAATGGAACTGTTATAGCATACCAAATTCTATTCCCACTTCGATAAGCTATAGCTGGAACAGTTATTGATGCTGTTGCAAATCCAGCTTTCTTTCTTTCCATAGTATGAATTTGTAATTCTTTTGTATTATCCATATATTTACACCCCTTATTCATTTTTTATTTTCCTTATATTTACAATTTATCACAACTCATTTTTACTTGTCAACGGTTATTTTTATTTTTTCACGTCTGAATGCATTTCTTTTTTATATTTAAAAAACATCAATCACGTCTATATTAAGACGTGATTGATGTTTTTATTTTATAATTTAAAATATATTTTTTCTATTATATTTAATATTCCCAATTTGATTATCCCTGAAATTCTTACCTACATAAACTTATATTTAAGTTATCATAAAATTTATTTTATTACACTATTTGCTACTCTCAACCATCATAAATTAAGAGTGTATAATTAGAAAAATTATACACTCTTAATTTATATTATTTATTTAGTTATCGCAACTTCTCTTAATCCTAAGTCACCTTGTTCATCTTTGTAAATATCTAATATAGTATTTCCCATCTTTGTAACTAATCCAACAACTAATGCATTTCCCATACAAAAATACCTAGCTCTTTCAGACATATCTGTATTAGTCCAATTGTCTCTAAATCCATTTAATCTTTCTGCCTCTACTGGTGTTAATTTTCTTAATCTACCAGTTGCAGGGTCTTCTACAACATGAGAACTTCTATTAACAGATGCTTCACTTGTAAGCATTGTTCTAGCAGGCCTATCTGTATAATCAGGAAACGCCAATGCCCCTTCACTAAATACATATTCATGACCTGTTTTGCTAACTCTATTAATTTTTTTAGCCGCTTTAGGCGCTTTCCACTTTTCTAATATGGCTTCATCCGTGTCTATATAATATTTTTCATCTACATTTGATTCTAATATATCTCTTAATAAAGTAAACTTTCCATCATACTTAGGAACAGTTTTTTCTGTATATATAGTTCCGTTACTCATTATCCCTGAGTTTTCAAATTCTAAGTTAAAATTATCAGATATATCAACTATATCTTCATATTCCATTTCTATTTTACATTTTTTAACTTTCTCAACTTCATTTATAGGTAATATAGGGAATTCATCTTGGAAAAATCCATCTGTGTGAATCCACGATTCTAAATCTTCTACGTTTATCCTATTTGCAAAGTTTGTACTATTTTTAAAAGCAAATATAAACACTCTTCTTCTTCTTTGAGAGAATCCATATTCTGCAGCATTTATAACTCTCCATTCAACTGAATACCCTAGTTCATTAAAACAAGCTAGCATAACTCCAAAGTCACGTCCTCTTTGTTTTGCTGGAGATTTTAATAATCTATCTACATTTTCAAGTAAAACAAACTTCGGTTGCTTTTCTTTTAATATATCACGTATTTGCCACCATAGAACACCTTTCACACCTTGAATACCTTTTGCTCCAGTTCTAGCAACAGAATAATCTTGGCAAGGGAATCCTCCAACTAATAAATCATGATCTGGTATATTTTTTTTATCAACTAAAGAAATATCTTTATTTACATGAATATCCTTATCTCCAAAATGATTAATATAACAATCATATGCATATTGAACTTTTTTACCTGGCTCCCATTGATTCGCCCATACAAAATCAAATTCATCCGAACTATCTCTTAATCCTAAATGGAAGCCACCTACTCCTGCGAATAACTCACAAACTTTCATCGGTTTACCTCCTAGTAATCAATTCTTATCATATCGTCTCATATTTTCCTATTATACTACAAACTAATGTTCTTGAACAGATCCTAAATTTTACATTTACATTTATTTTTACCATATAGACAATAAATATTTTTTTATTGAATCTATAAGTTTATATTTTATTTATGTAGTTACTAGGAATTAAAACAATAAATATATTGATACTATCTACTTATATTTATCCATATACTCCTTAAGCGCCATAGATATTAAATCTTGCTTGCTATAATGCTTTGACTCACAAAATTGCTGCCAATCCTGATATACAAATTCATTTATTCTTATGCTTTTAGGCTTTGGATTTAAGTGTTTATCATCTACTAAATTAATGACTATATGATTTGTAGTGGTTTCTGTAGTGGCTCTTGTAGTGGACTTATATTTCTCTAAAAACTCTTGTAAAACTTCAAAATTATTTTCTAAATATCCTAAAATTTGTTTCTGTTGTTTCGGAACTACAAATGTATTTTCATTACCTACAATTGTAGTTTTATCCTCTACAATTGTAGGTAATATCTCTGTAGTGGACTTTGTAGTGGTTTCTGTAGTGGGCATATATTGCTTAGTTTTGCTGTTATATCTATATCCATTTGCTTTTACTTCTCTTTGTAATGATTTCTCTCCGATTCCTAAATCTTCTCTTATTCTTATTACAGTTTGTCCTTCTCTTAATTTATTATTTAAATACTCTATTTTCTCCATGAAATCTAGATTATTAAATTGCTCCTTATTCACACTATCACCTCAATTTTTATTATAAACTACAACTGTAATTTTCTGTAGTTGTTTATTTATTTTATTCAAAATTTAAGTCCATTTTGTGACTTTAGATAATAGATATGAAAATAGTTGAAGTAGGAAAAAATCATTCCTACCTCAACTCTCTTTATCAATATGTTCGGGTCAAAATCTATGTTGTCTTGTCTGACCTCACAGATTGCATCAAAAAACGTTGCAAACTGTGATGCCATACAAAACAACTACATATTTAATTTAACCACTACAATTTATTACAAATCCACTACAACTTTTTCAAACTCTATTTTTATATATTTAAATATTTGATTAAAGCTTATAATCTTTTAGATTTATTAATTTTTTTTTATAACTTTGAATCATTATATATTGCTATTGATAGTATTGTTACTTATCATTTTTATGGAGTTTGGCTTTCGCCACCGCGCTTTACGCTACAATCTTTTTAGTAAAAAACACTAAAAAGTATTTTCACTTCAATCGCTAACTCAAAATCATCGTTCCATCGCAATTTATATAGCTTTTAATATTATATTAGTTTTAACTTTTTTAATTGTATATGACCTTACGGTCGTGCCCCTCTGACAAATCCTTAAAAGCACTTACACAGCTCCGCCGATAACATATTTCACATACATCATATTACATATCATGTATGTTCATATCTTATAGCTCCATGTGTTCGTACCTTTTTAAGGATAGCCATTCACTGCCCATTCGCCCAATGCCCTAACCTAATGTTTGTGTTACATACTTCCAATGCAACTTATACGACCTTCACATTTTGTATAATCCGCTAAATATGCTAATTCACATTTATATATTTAATAATACTAATAGTAAAATCAACTTGGTTACGGTATGAAACTACTTTCGTGATATCACGCATTGGATAAAACCATTTCTCCACTATCCAATGCTAGTACAATAATAGCTTTTAAAAGTGCTTTATACCTAAAAAAACTGTACACGAAAATATAATTTTAATTTCATGTACAGTCGTTTATCTAAATTCGGGTTATTATAATGTCTTATTTTTATTTCTTAAAAATGTTGGTTTTAACAGTAATTTACCTGCTATTGCACAAGTAAACATAGTTATAACCACTGGTGCTATATTAGAAAAATTTCCTGGTAAAGTTATAAATATAGGCTCCATTAATAAAATAGCTCCAAGTAAAACCATTACAAAACCTACATAGGAAAGTAATCCATATCCTTTTATATACTTTCCTTGTCTATAATTTGTCACAAGAAAATAAATTCCTGAAACTAATATTAAAATTCCAGAAATAACTAAAAACCATAATATCATAACTAAATTCCTCCCGATGTAAAACTGTATTTATACCCCTTAAAATTAAACTATTTTCTATCTTATTTATAATATAATTTAAAGTTATAAATAAATCTATTAAAAAAATGTTTTTATTTGCAATTATATTTAATTTATGTAAGCATCTCTAAATCCCTTTTCTTTAGCTATTTTAACTTGATTTAAAGCATTATTTTTATCTCTATATGCTCCAATACAAACCTTATACAAAATATCATTTGTAGTAACTTCTAATTCAAATAAATTAATTAAATTATTTCTAATAGCTAAAACTATAGCTTTGATATTATTACTATCTTTTAAAGCTTTTTCTCCTTCAACATTAGATATAAAATCAACTTCAACTAAAGCTGCAGGCATCTTAGTATGCTTTAAAACTGAAAATTCCTTACTTAGTTTAATTCCTCTATTCCGTATATTAAATAACTTTGAAATATCTTCACAAAGTCCATTTGAGAAATCATCTAATTTCTTAATTCCCATTGAATACTCCCAAACTTCAACTCCCCTAACACTCTTATCAGAAGCCGAGTTTATATGAATAGATAAAAAATAATCTGCTCCAAATTCATTTGCTATTCTAGCTCTTTCTCTAAGTGTAATAAACTTATCTGATAACCTTGTAAATTTAATATCTAAATCAAATCCTTTTAAATTCTCATTAAGTTCCTTTCCTATAGCTAAAACAATATTTGCTTCACATGTTCCAGCTTGTCCAATTGATCCTGGATCACTTGCTCCATGACCTAAATCAATAACTAATTTTTTCATAAAATCCCCCCTATTAATCACCAAATTATTAATATAATCTTAATAATTTAATTATAGGGTTTGATATTGATTGAATAAACCAAACTACTGCAATATCTCAATTTTAAAGAAATATATTTTAAATAAATAGCCTTTTTAGAAGCCTAATTTACCTAGCGTAGGATAGCGGAGCAACGGTTTTATCCTAAGCTATATTAAACCTAAATACTTCTATACCGTAACCCACTTCCAATAATCTAAAAGTATCTATAAAATTAATAAACTTTAATTTAAAAATAAATTTATAGTCCTACATGTGAAGGTCCAATAAAATACCAATGAAAATAAATAACCTACAAAAACATACGAACAGGGCAGTGAATGGCAATCTAAAAAATGTACGAATATAGCGAGTGTCAAGATGTGAAAACTACATGATATGAAGTATGATGTACGTTGAGCTTGTTGTAAACGAGCATATGAGTGCTTTTTAGATTTTGTCAGAGGGGCACAGCCGTAGGCTAATGTCTTAAAAATCAACAAAACTTTAATTCAAAGCTATTAGCATCAAATTTCATGAAACTTTCGATTAAAAGATGATTTTGAGTTAGGGATTGCAATGAAAATCCTTTTGAACGACTTATCTCAAAAGATTGAAATGAAAAGCCCGGTGGCGATAGCCAAACTTCCAAAGTGTTAAAATCATGTATAGCAGTAGTAACAACATACATAAGTTTAAATTATTAAATCATAGACGATACTCCAAATATGTAAGAAGTGATATTATTTTATTTATATAGGTTAATTTTAAAAAGACAGATTATAGCGTTTTCAGCTATAATCTGTCTTTTTAATTTGTCGGACCTAATATAACTAAACGCAAAGGGAAAGGTGGTGGGGGAGCAGAGAGCGCGGTGGGAGAAGTATGGACAAGATGAAACGGAATAAATAGTAAGCACAAAAATAAAGCTACATATTAGCCCATATCCTAATAAAAAAATCCTATGTTATATGAGTTAATATGTAGCTTCACTTCGTATGTCTTAGTTTTTATGTAGTGTAATCTTGGAATATACTGGGGCTGATTAACCGCAGGTTTAACAGCTTATAGTTCTTTTTTAATTGTATAAGCCCATGCGTAGCATTTATTTATAAAAACTTTTTTCATCAATAATCTCACTCCTATATAATTCCCAACTATCTTTTAGGACTTAATCGCACCTTTTTACTACACTTAAGTTAAATTAATTTTTCAAAGGAGGAATGAAAATGCCAGATATGAAATTAGCTCCAAATGCTTCAGAAGTTGCTCAAATGTCAGCTTTAAGAATCAAATATGACTGTGGTTTAGGTGACAACGGAAGAACAATAGTTAAAACTAGAAGTTTTTCAAACGTTAAAAACGATGCAAAAGTAGTTGATGTTTACAACGTAGCTGAGATATTAAACGGTCTACAAAAACATGATGTACTATCTGTAGTAAAAATAGACAACACAGAATTAACACCAGCAAATTAAAATTCGCTTCGCTCATGTCGCCAATGACGTTGTCCGTTGCTCAAATAAAATAAGAAAGGGGATTAAAAAATGAGAAATATAGAAACTAGATTATTAATGGTTTTCTCTACAACTCTTGGAAGGAAAGTAAGCTTATTTGTATCTGATCCTAAAGAAGATATAACTGAAGCAGAAATAAAAGAGGCTATGGACCAAATAGTTGCTAAAAATGTATTTGCGCCTAGATTCGGAGAAGAACTTGAAACAGCTTTAGAAGCAAAAGTAGTTCAAACTGCAACTACTGGATATGACTTAGTTATATAGTAACACATGGAACGTCTCTTTGAACTTATGAGGGGCGTTCTAATCAATTTTAAAGTTTAATTGGAGGAATAACTCGATGGAACTAGATTTAATGGCTCTAGTGTCAAATTTAGGTTTCCCTGCTATCGTTACAATGTATTTGTTAATTAGAATAGAAGGTAAGCTTGAAAATTTAAGCACTAGCATAAATTCACTTAGTTCAAATATATATGAATTGAATAATAAAAAATAGGAAGTGTATCTGTTGAATTTTTTCAAAAGATGCACTTCCTATTTCTTGTTAATTATCTATTAAACCATAAATTTGCCAAAATATATAATTAATGTGTTTTTATTTTTTATTATATTTCATTTCAAAAATTCTCTTTAACTCAAATGCTTGTGATCTTATATTATTTTGTTTTAAAAATTCCTCAACTTGACCTTGAGTCCATCCTTCTTTTTTTATCCTATACATTCTATCTATTATTCCACTTCTCACAATATCTCTAGGAACTAATTTAAAATCTTGTAAATATATATTCAAGGTCTTAATCCTTTGATTAAAACCTGCTAATTTCATAGGTTGAATTCCATAGTTATTTTTACTATATGGCTTTGTTTTTATAACATATGGGGATTTAAAATTTAGCTCAAAACTATCAGATGTACTTCCTTCCACCGTATCATCTAAGTGTTTAAAATAGATTTTACCACAAGATTCATCTAATGTAGATTTTAGCACTGTTCCCATATACTCATCTATATAAACTATTCTATCACTTAACAAAATCGTATTATTTTCAAAGTTTACCTGATCTTTTTTAAGATTCAATAACTCTGCTCTTTCTTTACCATTTATACCACAAAATAAACCATATATTATAAATTTATCAACTGGGTTAATGAGTTTTTTGCAAACGCCTTGTATTTCTTCTCTAGTGTAATATCTATCAGATGTATCTATAATATTTTCTTTAATATCAAATTCTTTATTTTCTCTATTATATGATTTATGTATTCCATTAACATGCAAATATAAATCTTCTCTATTTGCATGCTTCAAAATATAATTTAAAGAGTCTATTTGAATATTTAAGTAACTATAACTTCTACTTTTTAATCTTTTTGCTAAGTTTATAACATCATGCTTATTTATTTCATCAAAATTTTTATCATTTTCTAACATAAAATTTTTGAATTCTTTTAAAGTTCTTTTCCTTAATTGTTTTGCTGTATCAGCACAGTCTTCACTTTCTATAACATCTTTTATTTTTAATATTTGTATCTTCAATGTTCTTTCCATAATATTTATCACCTTATATAATATATTTTATTACTATGTAAATAGTATGATATTATCCAAATTAAGTAATATAATAAAAATTACATTAACTTTATATTTAAGTATTCTACTTTTACACACGTGACTCCCCAACATTTATAACAAATATTTTAATTTAATGTCTCATAGAATTGAACTACCATTCCTATTAAATCGACCTCTACCATATCTTTTTCATTTATATAATAGCTATAACTATCTACTTTTATTTCTAAGTTATCCTCTAGCTTACTAACCATGCACTCTACTTTCGCCACTGAATTAGGTTTTAATGTATTTTCAATTTGTCCAACTTCGTTCTTTATAAGTTTTCCACTTTTATCATATATTCCAAATGTTACTTGTATATCTCTTAGATCCTTTTTAGAATCATTCTTAACATCAACAACTATATTTTCATAATCATCATTATATTCATCATATTTCTCTTTCCCTAAATTTTCAAATTTTAAAATATTACAAGTTTCAAAATCATTTTTTTGCGAATTTTTTGTTGTTTCTTTATTTGAATCATTTGTGTTTGAAACTTCATTACCACATCCTACTGTAAATAAACTAATTATACTCACTAATGCTATTCCTGTAGATATTTTTTTTATACTCTTAACTTTCATTTTAATCCCCTACCTTTTTATTTATTTTTAAATTTATCTATTTATTAAATGTAAAACCTAAAATTTAATTTATATCTATTTCTTTAATTTCAAGCCTTTACATTTAATAAATTTACAAACTAAAATTAGTATATATTACTAATTTTAGTTTGTAAATTTATTAATTTATTTCATGATAAAACCAACTAATTTCCCACAGTTATATCTATGCTTTTCTAAAAATTTTAATATATATGTAACCTATCCCTAACATTGTTATATAGCTTATTAACTAACTTATGCATAAAAAAAGCACCCTATCTAAAAATAAATTATGGCGCTCTTTTTATTAGTATTTTGTTAAAAATATAAAACTTGATTTAAGTCCTAATAATACAATTAAGCTTCTAAAAATTCAAACTTGATTATTTATTTTTTCGAATAATAGCTCTCACATAACTCTCAGACATTCTGTACTTACTAGCTAATTCCTTTACATTGAATCCATTAAACTCTTCTATAATCTCTCTATCACGAGCTTCTTTATATATCATCTTTTCAGTAGGAAAGTACACAGATGTCCCCCCAAATTCTTTAAATAAAGCCTTTACTCTATCTATTCCAATTTCCATAGCTATATTTTCAAATTGTGGAGGTAGGTCACTCATTTTTAAATCCATAAAATATCCTCCTATAAAAAAACTTAGTTATAAGGATATTCTACAAATAGTGTAATATTCCTACCAAATAAACTATGTATTAATACAAACAGCCTTAGGAGACACAACCACATATTTATAAAGAGCCATTTTTCATCGCACCTATTTTTTAATGCTCATGTATGTAATATCTAATAATATTTCTAACTTTAAATCCAATACTCTAAATAAAAAAATAATAAAAGCACAACCACATATTTATAAAGAGCCATTTTTCATCGCACCTATTTTTTTAATAAACTTCTTATCTTATACTCACTACAGTTTAGCTCTTTAGCAACTGCTCTATTACTTAATCCTTGTTCTTTTAATCTGCTAACTTGTAGTTTAAAATCTGCAAGCTCTTGTTGCTTTTTAGTTAAACCAGATTTATTTCTTCTTTCAGCTCTTCTTCTTTCATTATTTCTTTCATACTTTTCATCAGTTCCGATTATAGTTTTCATATGCTTTTGTTCATTTGCAGTAATTCCTAATCGCTCTATTAAAGTAGTATTCTTATACCAATAACCTTCTTTATCTCTCATTCCCTTAGAAACTCTTTTTTTCTCTCCACTTCTTAACCCTTGTTCATAAGCTATAAACTTTTCAATAGCTTTTGGAATACATCTTAAAACAGCTTTTACTTCAGTCTCTTTAAGTGGTTCTTTAAATGCATTATTTAACTCTATAACTTCCTTTTCAAGTTCATATTGATCTCTTACATATATGCCTTTCCAATATGCATAACAATGGATAGCCATATTTCTATAACCTTTCATATCAAAGTGTCTAAGTCTGCATAAAGTTTGTAAGTCATTGGCTCTTTGCATATGTAAGCTATATGAATTAAAAAATCTATTTGAAACAACTTTATTTTCAACTACCTTAGTATCTTGCATCTGTAGTTGATATGATTTAGGTCTATAATTTAAATATTGCTCCCTTAAATCATACATAGAATATTCTAAGTCATCATCTATATATAAAACTTTACAATTGACTTGATTCTTAGAATTTATAGTTCCTGGCAATCTAAGTACTCTTGCACTATCTGTAGCTTGTCTATCAGCTCCTAAATGCTTTAGATTGTAGTATATGTAATCTTGTAACTCTTGCCATGTATTTAAAGCTCCATATGGAGCATTTTTTATTCTCCAATAAAGATGTACTCCTCTTCCACTGTCAGTTACCATAGTTGGTTTTGGTATTTTACCTTCAAGATATAACTCCCATATAAGATACACTGTTTCAGCTTTTTCTAATCCTAAGTTTTCACAATCTATATCTTGAAATAATGACCTAAATTGTCTTATATTTTCTACTCTTCGCTTAGGTATATACATTGTGTTTGGAGCTACAAATACATCGTTTTGTTCATGCAACTCTTCTACAATATCTTTTAATCCTTCATGTCTAGTATTGTATATTTTAATAGTTCTCTCACTTTTATTTTTTTCATCATTTAACTTTAAAACTTGTATATATCCATCTGTGCTATCATCATATAAATGATCGCAGAATTCTTTCATCCCCATAAAAAAATCTCCTCTATATTTAGTAAATCGAATAATATCTATAAGATTTAATCAATACTAAAGATAAGGAGAGCTCGCTAAAAGTGTGCGTTTATGTTTTAAGCAACGTACACAGTCGTTGGCGCCATGAAATTTTTACATTGTTTTACATATCAAAATGATTGATATGTGAGTATTAATATGTTAGTATTAATACATAATATTAATGTAAAAAATCTCTGATGAGAGTTCTCTCTTATCTAGAGTACTTATAAAAAAGTCAGGAGTAAGTCGCCAAACTTATGAACTCCTGGCTTTTTCTCATTTAATTTTCGATTTCGATAATTAAATTTTAACATAAATCGATATCTTAGTACATAAATTTCAAGTTTATTATATATTCTAATACAAATTACTTTTCTCAACTTTTAGAGTATTTTTAAATTTTCAGAAACTTATTAACATTCATGTATTAATAAGTTCCTTTAGAGACTACTCTGCTTTATTTAATTAAAATTTACAATTTATACCACTCAAGATTTTATCCCTATCAAATAATTATTTTTTATTAAAATATAGTTACTATTTTTATATTGCCACTTTTTATTAGTTGGCTTAATGAGTATTCATTTATTGATGCTTCACTCAAAAATAAATCTATATCTGTATAATATTTAGTTATTTCTTCATTTTCATCATTACATATACATCTACCTTCATCATAATTACCTATAAAATAAACCCTATTATTATATTCAAATTCAATCTCTCTTCCAGTTTTTAATGCTTCTATCCATGTATTCATATTTAACTCTCCTATTTAAACCATTTACCTCTTTTTCCATTAGTCCACTTATGTTTATGAGGAAATGGCTCTTTTCCGTTTCCTCCATGTCTATAATCTATATCTAATTCTGCATTTCCATTTTTATCATAATATCTTCTTTGTTTTAGACCACTACTATCCCTTAAATCTTTTGATGAATTTGGTTTTCCTTTAACCGGTAGACTTCCTCCATATTGAGTAGAATGAATTAAAGCAGCATGTCCATTTCTCTTGCCTGAGTTATACTTATTTATTGTTTCTGTCTTTACATAGTTAGTTACTTTTTTATACAACCAACTTCCACTTGCTATAGCTACTCCTGAAACAATAACAACTCCTGTTGCAGTTATAACTGCAGTTCCTACTCCTGGTATAAAAAGACTTCCTACATATCCAATAGCACTTCTTTTTTGTCGTACTTTATTTCCAAGATCTATTTGTTCTTGGATGTATAAATTAGCCATTTCAATTTCTTTATCAGTTAAAATCAAGTCGTCTACTTGATAGTCCTGATATTCTTCTGTATGGTATACTTCCTCACTTAATTCGTCCAATGCATATACATTCGATATCATTCCAAATGATGATACAAACATCGTAAAAGAAAGTGCAAATGCTATTTTCCTTATTGTTTTTTTCATTTTTTAATCCTCCCCAAATTTAATATTATTATTAACTTAACATTAACTTTATTTTATTCAAGGAAAATGGACTAAAATCCGTAAAAAATGGACTAAAATAGCTTTTTTTAGTATTTTTTGTTGTTTTTTAAATTGTTATTAATAATGCACATATGTTTAATCTATTTATTTATATAACTAGTTTTTATTTATTTTTTATTTCATATTCCTTTACTCTTCTATAAAACGTATTACTTTTTAACTCTAAAATCTCCATTGCTTTAACAGCTGTAATTTCTCCTGATTTCCATTCTTTATAAACTTCTTCGAATTTTTCTCCTGGATCTATTTTACGCCTACCAAACTTAATACCTTTTTCTCTTGCTATTTTGATACCTTCTCTTTGTCTTTCTTTAGTTCTAAGCCTTTCATCCTCAGCCATATAACTTAAAAGTTGAAGTATTATATCTGATATTAAATTCTCTAGTCCGTTCATATCTTTATACTTTGTAGTATCTAAAAGTGGCATGTCCAAAATTACTATATCTACTTTTTTAACCTTAACTAATTCATTCCACTCATCTAATATCATTTGTTTGTTTCTTCCAAGCCTGTCTAATGATTTTATATATAATACATCACCTTCTCTAAGCATCCTTTTTAAAAGTTGATACTCAGGTCTTTTAAAATCTTTTCCACTTGCAACTTCTAGAAATATATATTCTTCTTCAATACCTATTTTTTTAGCTTCTACAATTTGTCTTTCTAATGTCTGGTCTTTTGTACTTATCCTTGCGTAAAAAAACTTTCTCATATCCTTTTATCCTTTCAAGTGTCATTTTCTATTTCAATAAGTATACTATCATTTTGAAATGTTGCAAATAGAAATTTGTCGAATTTTTGAATGTAGAAAAATAAAAAAAGAACCCCATTTCAAAAAGTAGACTTTTTGAAAGAGGTTCTTCTTTTAGCTAACCTGAGTTTTTTACGGAATTTTTAATCAAAGCAAACTTTGGTGACTTTTTATGAAATATGATAGAAATGCATATTGGTACAAATATTAAAAAGTACCGCTATACTAAAACGGTACTTTAAGTTCTCTATATTTTTTTATACCTTTGAGTTCCACCATTATCAGGAAGTGCCTCTACCGATAGTACATTTAAATCTACTACTTTCTTAAAGCTTCTCCCCAAACTATATGTTTGATTTAAATTTTGTAAATTTGACCATTCTTTACTTGTAAACAAATCTTCTAGTATAAACTGAGTATTACTATCTAATGTTTCTAATCTTCCAATTGCTCTACTTAATAAATCCATCTATTCCACCCCTTTATATAAATTTAACATCTTATTTCTATACTAACTCATATTGATTTATTATATTATCTAAATATAAATCTCTTTCTTCTCTATCTTTATCTAGCTTTTCAATTACTAAATCTAATTTTTTATTTCTATCAACCTTAAAAATATCTAATTTATCAATAGCATAAACTGTAAATATAGTTAATAATCCAGTTATCATTCCCATGCATACATCTAAAATTTTATCTGAAAATGGGAATATGCCTAAGTATTTTTTAAGTGAATCTTCTATCATAATTCCACCGCAAATAACTACAGCTGATGCAATTATCTTAGATGCCTCATGTAGCCTTTCAGCTTTACTTACATCATTCGAAGGTGTAACTATCATTTTTAAAGCTTTTATAAGAGACATCATTCCTTCCCTTATTATTCTCACCATATTTTTATATGTTGTCATAAATGAATTTATTATAAATGTTATCAAATTAGAAACAATTCCACTTATAAATCCAATAGCAAATTTTTCAATAACATAACTAAAACTTTTCAAAACCTTATTCTTTATATTAGTTAATCTGATTTTTAATTCGGCAAAAAAAGTTTTATCTATAACTTTTCTATTATTTCTTCTACTCTTAATTAAATCATTTATTTCAATAAATGAAGCATCTACAAAAGAATTCAATACAACCCCTATAGCTTGTTGACTCCCTTGTTTTAGTCCTTGTTTTAAACTAGTTGATTTTAATTCTTTCTTATATTTTTCTTTTTTAGCTTGATTTTGTGTTTTTTGTATATGTTCTCTAGCTTCTCTATCTTTTTCTAGTGCTTTTTCTCTATCAATCCCATATTTTTCTTCTTTTGTCATACCTTTAGTTGCACCACTTTTATCAGTATTATCTAAAAAGTCTTCCATACTTTGTTTTCCTTTAGATTGATTTAGTGCACCTGATGTCATTGATAGATTTTTATTATCTATTGCCATTTCTCTTCTTTGATTTTCATCCATAAATAGATGGTTTTTGGAATCTTCATTGATTTCTTTTGCTGCTACTCTATGATCTAAATGTGATCTACCATCCTTATAGATTTCTTTACCTGTATATTCATCTATTAAAGGCCCTTCACATTGTAATCTTTTCTTTCGCTTTTCTTTAAAGCCTTTACCTTCATATTTTTTTCTATCAAAATTTTCATTACTTTCAACAAATTCTTTAGATTTATTTAAATCATCTTTAGTCGCTACAATTTGAGTAACATTTTCCCTATTATCTTTATCTGCATTTTTTATTAGCTTTGCTTGCTCTTCAAAGTTATGTAATGTTGTAACATTCCCTCCATTTATATCTTCTATCATAGCTTTAGATAATCCAAATGGTCCTATAATAGATTCTATAGCTGAATTTTTGCATGTATTTATTAGTTCCTCAATAGAATTTTCATCTATATTTTTGGATAACTCCTTCAATATTTTTTCTATGTCACCCTTTGATACTTCATTAACTTCATCTAAATCTAATATATCTGAATTAAAATTTTCTTCTATCTTATACCTATCATCTATTAATGAACTTATATAGTTACTACTAAATAAACCTATTTCAGATTTAGGAACTTCTAAATGACTACACTCTTTTTTTATAATTCTTAATCGTGGTTCTTTGTTTTTATTTTTAATAGCATCTATATTCAATAGCAATTCTAAATCTTTACTCATATTCATCCCCCAAGATTATATAACTGATTCTAAGTCAATTATACAAGCATACATATTTTTATATTTAGAAGCAATCAACATTAATAAGTTATTTAATACTTCCTTTTCTTCATTATTTAATTCATATTTTGCTATTCTAAGCGCCTCAGTCCACTCAACCGGGTTTTCAGATAGTTTGTTTAATATATCTTGTGTTTCATCTTTAATTAAATCACTTGATACTCCATATAATATGGTTTTTAAAAATTTCATATCCTCACTACCAAATTTTTCATTTATACTTATAGCTGAAACTCCTATAGCAAATAAAGACATCATTACTTTATCATCTTTTTTAAACTTACTTATAGTTGTTTCATATCTTGATTTTAATGTGTCATACTCAGCTTTTCTTTTTTCTATAATTATTTTATACTGGTCTTCTCTAACTTTATTTTCTGCTTTTAATCTACTCTCAATATCCTTTTTTTGTCTTTCTATTTCATTCTTCTCTTCTACTGATACTGCATATCCTAGAATTGCACCTACTCCAGCACCTACAGCTATGCCTGCACCTGTTATAAAAGTTGCCGCTCCAAAAAATGGTGACAATAGTATTCCTGTAATCCCAACAGCAGCTCCACCTATTACACCTGTGGCTGTTTTAACAAAATCCATTTTTATCTCTCCTATCTTTTATTATTTATTGTAGAACACATTTGTTGTGTCTAAAATTTTTACGTTACTTCATTTTTACTTGTCCTTTTTTTGATTTTCCTTCTTTATTTTTTTGTTTACCATAAAAGGACTTAACCATCCCAAAGCTGCTCCTGCCACTCCAGCAACTCTTGCAACGCCTCCAATTCCAACCCCTACTGCACCTATTGCACCTATTGGACCTAATAAAGCTCCTGCAAGTGCTGCCAACTGCGCTCCTCTAATTCCACCACTTGCAGTTGCAGCTATTGTTTCTACAACTTTCTTTATTTCTTCTTCTTTTTTACTATCACAATTTTCATTATCAAGTAAAAGAGTTATAACTTGTTGTAATACAATATTTTCTGGATTTTCTTTAATTTCATATTCCAAGACTGATCTAATTGCAATATACTGAGTCTGAGTTAATCTTACTTTGTTATTTTCAATATTGCTTATGGTCTGCTTTGTAACTCCAATTCTATTTCCTAAATCTTCAGCTGTCCATCCTGCGATTTTTCTAATTGAGTGCAAATGCTCTTGTAGGCTCTTTATTTGTTGTTCTATATCTATTTTATTAGTCAATTTACGCTCACTCCTTTTTCCATTTTATGTTAATTATATTAACATAAATAATTTTACCTTGTCAAATATTTTGACTAAATAAAATTATTTAACTCGGTTACTTTCTAGCCTTATAGTACTAGTTTATTGTGATTTTAAGCATAATAAAAAACGAATGTACTCATCCTAAGTGATACATTCGTTGGTATTACTATTCTTTTTCGTTTATTTTATAATTTACAAAATCTTTATCTAACATAAAACAAGTTTTAGTAAAATCTTTACTCAAAAAGTTATTATATGCATCATCTCCACCTTTACCCTTAGGCGCTATTTCTAAAACTTGATCTTCATATGACTTAGGATAAGGCAATTTAGATATATCTTTAGTCTTAATAGCTGTTTGAACCATTTCATATGAATGTTTAAATAAATCTATATCATAAGCATTAAATGTTAAACTTACTACATCTTTTAAAATCCTATCTCCATTTTTAAGCTTTTTCCCATCTTTTTTGCCTTCGTATCTAACAAGAATTATGTTAATTTCTTCAAAATACTCTGCCCAATCAGAATCTATCCAATCATCTTCAAATTCAGATAGATATAGATTTCTAAAAGATAGTCTTTCCATTGGATAGTTATTTTCATCTACAGGTATGTTTTTAATAATATAAGTTACTTTATTAAATACATCATCTATTTCTTTTAACTCTTTGTCTTTACCTACTATTCTGTCAGATATCATTTTATTTAGATTTTTAGGAATTGGGTCTCCTACTTCTAATTTAATTCCTGTTAAACGCTCCCAGATTTCTTTTTGATTTAGACCAAAATATGGAGATAGTTTTTCGGTTACATAACTATAAGCGGTTTTAAATTTAACTGGAATTTGCTTAGAAACGTCTATGCTTCTCAATATCCCTGTCATGTATCCATTTTTTAATGAATATGCTCTAGGCTTTGCTAGAATTTCTGATTTAGGTTGTTTAGTTTGATCGGTACCCTTAGCACCTTTAGTACATGCCCCTAGATATGCAGTATCACCTTCTGATAATAGATGTGCCTCTCCATTTAGAACTTTTTCTTTTATAATATTAAAGTCATTTTTAAATACCTCTTCATCTGCGCTCATATTATACAGTTGATAATGTTTTATTTCAAAGTTCCCGTAGTTATCCTTATTTTCATAGTCATATTCATACCATATAATTAATAATTTTTTATTTTTAAATAAAAGTTTGCTAAACTCAAACTCTTCTTCAATCATTTTACAATAATCAATCTTACTTAAAACTAATCTTTCTTTAGCTGATATAGAATTATCTTTATTTCTTTTAAATCCAGCAACTTTAAGTTCTATACCTATTTCAGAAAAATCCGCCTCTGGATTGCTATTAAGATCATATCCATAGAAACCTGTTTCTACTACCTTTCCAAGTATACCTTTATCCTTTTTCTTAGTTGCTAATAGGTTTTGTTCATCAATATCTTTAAACTTTTTTCCTAGTATACCTTTTGTGAATCTTAGCAACTCTTCTTGAGTCTTAAATTTCATATATATTCCTCCTATATAACTTGTAAATATTACTATAAAATCTATTTTACATTATTTACAAGTTAGTAGGAATTGTAATATACATTTTAATTTAATCTAATCTTATTTTCTAATAATGTTTTTTACTGGCAATTAGGATGATTATCTTTTATTCTTATTTTTCTATTAAATTCCATTAATACAGCTCCATTTAGTATGGAATCTGGATTTTCTTGAAATTCAAAATATTGAGTGTATTCATAGTTTCTAAATCCACC